>JAKOOD010000404.1 GCA_022701635.1 Burkholderiaceae bacterium
CTGACCCCGATTCTCAGTGTGGGCTCAAGTACTACCGAATTTGCCGCCATGGAAGATCAGCGCCGGCTGCGGCTGGACCGCGCAATCCTCGACCTCGCCGACGAAGATCACGTGGTCGCCTTCCGGGTAGCGGCTGCGGTTGTGGCATTCGAACCAGGCGCTGACACCTTGTAATATCGGCTGGCCGGTGCGCGACAGTTCGAACTCGGCGCTGTCGAAGGGATCGGTGCCGCGGCGGGAAAACAGGCGCGCCAGCTCTTCCTGGCCGGCCGACAGCACGTTGATCACATAGTGCGAGTTGCCGCTGAAGATGGGCAGGCTGTTGGCCCCATTCGACAAGCTCCACAGCACCAGCGGCGGCTCGAGCGACACCGAATTGAAGGAACTGGCGGTCAGGCCGCGGTAGCTGCCGTCGGCCAGGCGCGTCGTGATCACGGTGACGCCCGTGGCGAACTGGGACAGCGCCTGGCGAAACTGCGCGGAATCGAAGCCGCGCTCGGCGGCGCGGGGGGAGCTGGTGTTCATCTGCGCATTATGCCATCAATAGCACTCTGACACGCTTCTCTCGCGGCCGGCTTCATGGACGGCCTCCACGGGGTGATGGTTTCGATTACAGTGGAACCATGAAAACCCCATCGTTGTCGAGGAGTTCGTATGAGCCAAGAGTCAGCCACTGAAGTGGCCATCCTGGGCGGCGGCTGTTTCTGGTGCACCGAAGCGGTGTACCTGGAAGCGCGCGGCGTGACGCGTGTCGAGTCCGGCTACATGGGCGGCGACGTCCCGCATCCCACGTATGAACAGGTATGCGCCGGCACCACCGGCCATGCGGAAGTGATTCGCCTGGAATTCGATCCGGGCGTGATCAGCTACCGCGACATCCTGGAAATCTTCTTCACGATCCACGATCCGACCACGCCGGATCGCCAGGGCAACGACGTCGGGCCCCAGTACCGCTCGGTGATCTTCACGACCTCACCGGAGCAGGAAGCGACGGCGCGCCAGGTGATGGCCGAGATGGCGGCGGTGTGGGACGCGCCGCTCGTGACCCAGCTGGTGCCGCAGCAGCAGTGGTACAAGGCCGAGGACTATCACCAACATTATTTTGCCCAGCATCCGCTGCAGGGCTATTGCGCGTTCGTGGTGGCGCCGAAGGTGGCGAAGTTCCGGACGATGTTCACGGAGCGGTTGAAATAAGAAGGTAGCCACGTCGTCCCGGCGAAGGCGGGCACCCATCCCGAGCAGGCCGAAGTTGCTCGGTATGGGTGCCCGCCTGCGCGGGGACGACGTTCATTGGTACATATAGCGCCGCGACCATGGCATCTGCGTCGGATCCTGCCCCGCCTTGCCGCACACGATCTGGTACAAGCTGATCCAGTCGTGCGCAAACGCATACGCGCAGCCGGCCAGGTAGACGTGCCAGATGCGGAAGGTCTTGGGTTCCGCGGTCTGGCGGATGCGTTCGGCGTTGCGCTCGAAATTCTCGGCCCACAGCGCGCAGGTGCGGGCGTAGTGGCGGCGCAGGTTTTCCACGTCGCGCACTTCGAGGCCGCCTTCCTGCATGGTGCGGATCACGGTCGAGAGGTGGGCCAGTTCGCCGTGCGGGAACACGTACTTGTCGATGAAGTCGCCGCCGCCGTAGGGACTGGAGCGCTGTGCGATGTCGCTGGTCGTGATGCCGTGGTTCATCACCACGCCGCCCGGCGCCAGCAGCTTGTTGACGTGGCCGAAGTAGTCCGCCAGGTGCTGCACGCCGACGTGCTCGAACATGCCGACGCTGGTGATGCGGTCGAACTGGCCACCGACATCGCGGTAATCCTGCAACCGGATCTCGATGCGGTCCTGCAGCCCGGCCTGCGCCACGCGTTCGCGCGCCAGTTCGCACTGTTTTTCCGACAGCGTGACGCCGATGCAACGGGCGCCGAACTTCCGCGCCGCGCGGATCACCAGCGCGCCCCAGCCGCAGCCGATGTCGAGCAGGGTATGACCCGGCTGCAGGCCGATCTTGGTGAGGATGTGGTCGATCTTCTTGACCTGGGCGGTGGCCAGGTCCTCGTCGCCGTTTTCGAAGTAGGCGCAGGAATACACCATGGCCGGATCGAGGAACTGGCTGTAGAACTCGTTCGAGACGTCGTAGTGGTAGCGGATCGCTTCCGCATCCTTTTCGCGCGTGTGCTGCGAAGCAAGAGATGACATCCGGCGCAGGGCGGCGCTGGCCACGCGGTTGGACGCGCGCGCCGGCTTGCCGGTCGATTCGGCCAGTGCATTGCCGACCTGGATCATGTCGGCCGCACGCCCTTCGATCTCGAGCGCACCCTCGACGTAGGCTTCGCCCAGCCGGTCGAGCGAGGGCGAGAGCAGGTAGCGCAGCCCGCCCGGGTTGGGGACGCGGATCTTTACGCGCGGCGGGTCGTCGGGCGAGAGGTCGATATGGTCCCCATTCCATAACTCCACGCGCAAGGGCAGGTTGAACTTTTCACGGACGCCTCTGGTCCAGGCGGATAACTTGATCTGGTCGAACACGCACATTCCTCCGGCTGCGCCGGCCATGTGCTTGGGTCAGGGCCGGCTTACGGTTGCAATCGTTGCCGCGTCCAGCTGCCATCTTCCTGCCGCGTGTACACGATGCGGTCGTGGAAGCGTGAACGCCGCCCCTGCCAGAACTCGATCCGTTCCGGCACCAATCGAAACCCGCCCCAGTCGGATGGCCGCGGCGGCGCTTCGCCATACTGGCGCGCCGTCTCCTCGTAGTTGTGCTCGAGTGCGGCGCGGCTGGCAATTGGCGCGCTTTGCTCCGACGCAATCGCCGACAACCGGCTCTTCAACGGCCGGCTATTGAAGTACTTGTCGCTTTCCTCGGCTGAGGTGCGCTCGACAGTTCCTTCGATCCGCACCTGCCGTTCAAGTTCGCTCCAAAAGAATAACAGACACGCAAAAGGTTTGCCGGCCAGCTCCCTGCCTTTCTGGCTGTCGTAGTTCGTGTACCAGGTGAAGCCGCGCGCATCGAACTGCTTGACCAGTACGATGCGCGAACTCGGCCGCCCGTCGGCACCGACGGTCGCCACGCTCATCGCGTTCGGCTCGTTCACTTCGGCCTTCAGCGCTTCCTCGAACCAGCGCGTGAATTGCAGGATGGGATCGGCATCCACGCCGTTCTCGTCGAGGCTGGCCTGGCCGTAATCCTTGCGCAGGTCGGCCACGCGCTCGCCGATGGCTTTCGCTGCCGGTTCGCAGGCCGAGGCGGTGGCCGCGTTGGCGCCGGCGGATCCGCCGCCGCTCGGTTCGATGTTGCGGCGCTGGCGCATGGCCTGGCCCAGCTGCGCCATCTGTTCCGGGCTGAACAGGCGCATGGCCATCGGCGCCATCGTGCTTTCCTCGCGCTCCATGTGGCTCAGGTAGCGCTGGCTGAAACGCTGCACGGTGCTGGCCGACAGCTGCGTGCCGCTGCCGTCGGCGATCGCGGTCAATTGCTCGTGCAGGTCCTGCCACATGGCGTCCATGTCCTTGTGGTCCTGCAGGATGGTCGGGGCCAGCGCCTGCAGCGTGGCGGCGTCCTCGCCCCGCGCCACCGCGCGCAGCATCGGGATCAGGTCCTGTTCCTCGTCGTCGTGGTGCAGGTGGGCGGCTTTTTCGAAGTACTTCAGCACCGCCTGCGCGGCCTGGCGCGCCTGTTCGTCGGCGCCGCCGGTTTCAGCTTGAGACAACGGCAGATGCGTGAGCAGTTTTTCCAGGGTCGACAGCTGCTTGCGGATGCGTCCGTGGCAATGCTTGAGGACGGCAACCGGCTGGTCGAAATCGGGGGCGGGGTCGGGATGGAGCTGGGTCATGGTGGCTGTTGCGGACACGTGGATATGCCGCGAAAATTTGATTGACTGAAAGTTATTTTAGAGCAAGGAGCGCGCTTCCGTCCGGTAAAATGGCGGGCTATGACATCCACTACCACTTCCTTCATCGAATCGACTGTCGAAGACGAGGTCGACTTTGGTCGCCGCTTCGGCGGCATTGCCCGTCTCTACGGCGAGCGTGCACTGGAACGCTTCCGTGCGGCGCACGTTTGCGTGGTCGGCGTCGGCGGTGTCGGCTCCTGGATCGTCGAGGCGTTGGCGCGCAGCGCGGTCGGCCGCCTGACCCTGATCGACCTCGACAACGTGGCCGAATCGAACGTCAACCGCCAGATCCAGGCGCTGTCGACGACGATCGGCATGCCCAAGATCGAGGCGCTGAAGCAGCGCATCGCCCTGATCAATCCGTATTGCGAAGTCGAGCTGGTCGAGGATTTCATCGATCCGGACAACATTCCGCAGATGATCGGCAGCACGCGCGCCGATACCGCGCGTTTCGACTACGTGGTCGATGCGATCGACAGCGTCAAGGCCAAGGCAGCGCTGATCGCGTATTGCAGCGAACACGCGATTCCGCTGGTCGTGATCGGCGGCGCCGGCGGCCAGATCGATCCGACCAAGATCGAGGTGCGCGACCTGGCCCGCACCGAGCAGGAACCGCTGCTGAAAAAAGTGAAGAAGGTTTTGCGTGCGCGCTACGGTTTTGCCAAGGGCGAAAAGAACAAGTACCACATCGATGCCGTGTTCTCGATGGAACCGCTGCGCTACCCGGAAACGGGCGATGCCTGTGCGATCGATCCGAACAGCATCACCGGCCTGAACTGCGCCGGCTTCGGTTCGAGCATGGTCGTGACCGCGACCTTCGGCATGGTGGCAGCCGGCCACATGCTGCGCAAGATGGCGGAGGAGGCGAACGCGGCCGTGGTCAAGCCTGTGGCCGCGCCGGCGCCGGTCGAGACGACCGTCGAGGCAGGCGATGCTGTGCAACTGGAAGAGGCCTTGTTATCATAGGATCAGTCGGGAAGCTCGAAAAACCTACCGCGCGTTACAGGTTCGGCCTGTGGCCGCTGGCGACGGTTTTTCGAGGTCCCAGTTTTTACTGATTCTTGAAAGAGGCACCATGATCCGCCGTATCACGCATCGTATCGCTTTCCTGAGCCTGTTCCTGGCGGCCGCGGCCGCCAGCGCCCAGGACTCGACCCCATCCGCCGCCGGCCAGGCGGCTGCCGCTACCCCGGGCAGCACCCAGCAGACCACCGACGCGCCGGCCGAGCAGGGCCCGCAAATCCAGAGCACCGACGTCAAGGTCGGTACCGGCAAGGAGCTCGTGGCCGGCAATACCGCGGTGGTCAACTACACCGGCTGGTTCTACCGTCCGCTGGCCGCCAAGCAGCGCGGCCGCAAGTTCGACTCCTCGCTCAATCCGGGCCGCACGCCGCTGGAATTCCAGGTCGGCGCGCGCCAGGTCATCAAGGGCTGGGACCAGGGCGTGGTCGGCATGAAGGTCGGCGGCAAGCGCACCCTGATCATCCCGAGCGACCTGGCCTACGGCAAGCGCGGCGCGCCGGGCGGCTCGATTCCGCCGGATACCGACCTGATCTTCGACGTGGAACTGCTCGACGTTAAATAAGTCTAATCAATCAAGGGAGCTTCGAAAACCGTAGCGAGCGGCGGCAATGTTGGCTGAGAAGCGCAGCTGTACGAGAGTACAGCGAGCATCGCAAGACGACAGTGCAACGCGCAGCAGGTTTGCGATGCTCCCGTGGTGGGGAGTACGGCTATGCGCATTGCAAATGACGTCACTGAATTGATCGGCAATACCCCGCTGGTAAGGATCCGGCGCCTCGGCCGGGGGGCTGGTGCCGACGCAGTTGCCGATATATTGGCCAAGCTCGAGTTCTACAATCCGGCGCACAGCGTCAAGGACCGGATCGGCTGGGCCATGATCGAGGCGGCCGAGCAGGCCGGCAAGATCGGCCCGGACACCATCATCGTCGAACCGACCAGCGGCAATACCGGCATCGCCCTGGCCATGGTGTGTGCGGCGCGCGGCTACCGCTGTCGCCTCGTCATGCCGGAAACCATGAGCAAGGAACGGCGCATGCTGCTGCGTGCCTATGGTGCCGAACTGGTGCTGACGCCCGGTCCCGAAGGCATGCTGGGCGCGATCCGCCGTGCCGAGGACATCGTGGCGGCCGATCCCAACTGCTTCATGCCGCAGCAGTTCAACAATCCCGCCAACCCCGAGGTCCACCGCCGCACCACCGCCGAGGAAATCTGGCGCGACACCGACGGCAAGGTCGACATCCTGGTGGCCGGCATCGGCACCGGCGGCACCATCACCGGCGTGGCCGACGTGATCAAGGCGCGCAAGCCAGGCTTTCGCGTCGTTGCGGTCGAGCCGGAAGCGTCGCCGATGCTGTCCAAGGGGACCAAGGGCGCGCACCCGATCCAGGGTATCGGCGCCGGTTTCGTGCCGCAGGTCCTGAACACCCACGCCTACGACGAAGTCATCGCGGTGAGCAACGACGCCGCCTTCGAGACCGCGCGCGCGGCGGCACGCGAGGAGGGACTGCTGGTCGGCATCTCGTCCGGCGCGGCGCTGTGGGCGGCCGTCGAGGTGGCCAAACGGCCGGAAAATGCGGGCAAGGTAATCGTCACGATCATTCCGTCGTTCGGGGAGCGCTACCTGAGTACCGCGCTGTTTGCCCACCTGGCAGGTTGATTGAAACGGTCCGCTATCGCGTAGGGTGGGCACCCCGTGCCCACGCGGACGTTTGCGTCATGCCGGCTTTCGCGTGGGTTCGGGGAACCCACCCCACCCGTAACGCGGCATTTACCGTATTAATCAGTGTGCGTGAGCATGATCGTGGCCGTGGTCATGATCGTGTTCGTCATGCGCATCATGCAGCGTGCAACCGTTGTGCCTGGTCGTACCCTGCTCGACCTGCAGCGTGCAGTGATGAATCGAAAAATCCTCGCGCAGATGCGCGACGATGCCGTCGATCGTCGCGTCGCCCGGATACCCGCCCGGCATCACCAGGTGCGCCGTCAGCGCCGTCTCGGTGGTGCTCATCGCCCAGATGTGGACGTCGTGCACCTCGGTCACGCCCGGCTGCGCCGCCAGGAAGGCGTTGACCTTGCCGGCATCGACGTTGGCCGGCACGCCCGCCAGCGCCAGCTGCACCGATTCCTTCATCAGCGACCAGGTGCCGGCCACGATGATGACCACGATCACCAGGCTGACCGCCGGGTCGAGCCAGGCCCAGCCGGTGTACATCACCACCAGGCCCGCCACCACCACGCCCAGCGACAGCGCGGCATCGGCCGCCATGTGCAGGTAGGCGCCGCGCACGTTGATGTCGTCCTTGCTGCCGGACATGAACAGCCAGGCCGAAAAGCCGTTGACCAGCACGCCGATGCCGGCCACGATCGACACCGTGGTGCCCGCCACCGGTTCGGGGTGGGCGACGCGCAGCACGGCTTCCCAGGCGATCGCGCCACAGGCCACCATCAGCAGCAGGGCGTTGAGCAGGGCCGCCAAAATCGAGCTGCCGCGCAGGCCGTAGGTGAAGCGGTGCGTCGGCGCGCTCTTGGTCAGCAGCGCGGCGCCCCAGGCCAGCACCAGCCCGAGCACGTCGGACAGGTTGTGACCGGCGTCGGCCATCAGGGCGGTCGAGTTGGCGATGAAGCCGTAGAAGAATTCGATGACGACGAAGGCGGCGTTCAGGCCGATCGCCAGCACGAAGGCGCGGCCGGCGTCGGCCGGGGGCGTGTGGTTGTGGTGATGGCCAAGACTGAGGCCATGCCCATGGCCATGATCGTGGTCATGGGTGTGATTGTGGTGTTGGCTCATGCGTCGGGTCCTGTAGGTTCTGCGATGTGTTCGAACATGTTGGCGAGCAAGCTGCTGATGTGGGCATCGGCGGCAGCATAAAAGACCTGCTTGCCTTGGCGCTCCGCCTTGACGATGCGGGCGGCGCGCAGCAGGCGCAAATGGTGGCTGACCAGCGAGCTGGACAGGTTTAGGGTGGCGGCGATGTCGCCCACGGCGGTCGGCTGCGCCAGGCAGGCGAGCACGATCCGCAGGCGGGTCGGGTCGCCCAGCAGGTGGAACAGGTCGGCGAGTTCGTCGACCGCATTATCGGTGTCGTGTGGAATACTCATGCTTAACGTTTGAAGAAGTGTTCACATGTTAAGCGTGACGGACGGCATCGTGCAAGCCTTATCTGGCAGCCTTACTGGAATGTAATGCGAGCGCCATGGGTCGCGTGGATATCCCCATCAAGGCAGCTGCCCATCCGCATCGCGCAACGCCGGTTCGCCCAGTTCCAGCGGCTGCAGCTGCGGCAGGATCTTGTTCCGGTCACCCACCGCGATCACTTTCATCTGCTCCAGGCGCAGGTATTTATCCGCCACCGCCTGTACCTGCGCCGCCGTCACCCGACGGAACTGGTCGGGCAGGCTGCGCCAGTAGTCGGCCGGCAGGTCGAACACATAGGTTTCGGCCAGGCTGGCGCCGATGCCGCTGTTGGTTTCGAACTGGCCCGGCAGCGAATACACCTGCGAGTCGCGTGCGCCGGCCAGTTCGGCGGCTGGCAGCGGCTGTTCGCGCACCCCGCGCACTTCCTTGAAGATTTCCGCTACCGAGGCGCCGGTGACGTCGGTGCGCACGCTGCCGGCGATCGTGAACGGGCCCGGGGTGCGGCTGTAGCGCAAGCCCGAGAACACGCCGTAGCTGTAGCCCTTGTCTTCGCGCAGGTTGAGGTTGATGCGGCTCGAGAACAGGCCGCCGAGCGCCGCGTTCATGACCTGCAAGGCCGGATAGTCCGGCGTCTTGCGGCTGGCGGCCAGCAGGGTGACGCGCAGCGCGGTCTGCGGCGCGCCCGGCTTGTCGACGATGACCAGGCGCGCCTTGCTGCCGCCAGGCTGGCCGGTATCGGGCGGCGTGGCGGCGGCGCGCGGCCAGGCGCCGAAGCGGGCGGTTGCCAGGGCCTGCAACTCCTCGCGCGTGACCGCGCCCGAGACGATCAGCGCGGCGTTCGACGGCACGTAATGGCGGCGCCAGAAGCCGGCCAGGTCGTCGCGGGTGGTGGCGCGGATCGCCGGTTCGGTGCCGAGCTGGCCGTAGCCGTAGGGATGGCGCGGGCCGTACAGCGCGCCCGCCGCCGCCACCGCCGCCACCCGCGCCGGGTCGTCGCGCTGGCGCGTCAGTTCGCCCAGGCGCGCGGCGCGCTGGCGTTCCACTTCGGCGGTCGGAAAGGCCGGGTGCTGGACCACGTCGGCCATCACGTCGAGCGCCGCGCCGAACGTCGAGCGCAGCGACAGCAGCGACACCGTCGATGCGTCCGCCGTGCTGTCGCTGCCGAGGAAGGCGCCCAACTGCGCGATCTCGTCGGCGATGCGCGGCGCGCTGCGGGTCGCGGTGCCTTCCTGCAGCAGCTGGGCGGTAAAGCCGGCCAGGCCCGGGTGGCTGTCCGGATTGGCGTCCGAGCCGCTCTTGACCACCAGTTCGGCCGCGACCAGCGGCAGCGCCGGGTTGTAGTGGTGGATGACGGTCAAGCCGTTGGGCAGCTTGAACGATTCGCTGCCCGGCAGCGTGAAGGCGGGCGCCGGGCCGGCTTTCGGCGGTGTGCCGCGCCAGGCTTCGTCCTTGTTGATGCCGGCGACGGCTTTCGCCTTCACGGCTTTTGCCGCGGGCTTCGGTGTCGGGACGTCCGGGCCGAAGTCCGGCGTACCCGGCACGCCCGTCACCACCACGCGCGCATTCGGCTGCAGCCAGGCCTGGGCCACGCGCCGCACGTCGGCCGCGCTGACGCGGCGCAGGCGTGCCAGGTCGCGCGTCAGGTAGCCGGGATCGCCGGTGTACTGGTTATATTGATTCAGCTGGTTGGCGAGGCCGGCGCCGCCCAGTTTTTCGATCGAGGTCAGCATCGCCGTCTCGATGGTGTTGCGGGCGCGCTCGACTTCGGCGTCGGACGGGCCGACGTCGCGCAGCGCCTTCAGTTCGGCATCGATCGCGCTCTCCAGCTGGGCGCCCTCGATGCCGGGGCGCGCGGTGGCGTCGATCATGAAGGTCGAGGTGAGCGCATACGAATTCTGCGAAGCCGCCACGTCCTGCGCGATCTGGCGTTCGTAGACCAGGCTTTTATACAGGCGTCCGGCCTTGCCGCCGGCCAGGATCTGGCCGGCGACCGCCAGCTCGGCGTCGCCCGGCTGGTAGGCCGGCGGCGTCAGCCAGGCCATGTATACGCGCGGCAGTTCGATGCGGTCGGCCACCGTGACGCGGCGTTCGCGCGTGACCGGCGGCGTGGTGACCTTGGGTGCCACTACCGGCGCGCTGCGCTTGAAGCTCCCGAAGTATTTCGCCACCAGCGCGTGCGCCCTGGCCTTGTCGATGTCGCCGGCGATCACGATGCTGGCGTTGTTGGGGCCATAGTAGCGCTTGAAGAAATCGCGCACGTCCTTCAGTTTCGCGCTCTGGATGTCGGCGTGCGAGCCGATCACCGAGGCGTAGTACGGATGGGTCTGCGGGAACAGCGCATGGTTCATCGCTTCCTCGACGATGCCGTAGGGCCGGTTCTCGACGCTCTGGCGGCGCTCGTTGCGCACCACGTCCTGCTGGTTCGACAGCGCGCCCTGGTCCAGCACGTCGAGCAGGTAGCCCATGCGGTCGGCATGCGCCCACAGCGCCAGCGCGAGCTGGTTCGAGGGCACGGTGTCGAAGTAATTGGTGCGGTCGTAGTCGGTGCTGCCGTTGCTGTCGGTGGCGCCGGCGCCTTCCAGCAGGCGGTCGGCCTCGCCGCGCGGGATGTGGCGGGTGGCGGCGAACATCATGTGCTCGAACAGGTGCGCGAAGCCGGTCAGGCCGGGCGCCTCGTTGGCCGGGCCGACGTGGTACCAGATGTTGACGGCGACGATGGGCAGGCGGTGGTCCTCGACCAGGATCACTTCGAGACCGTTGGGCAGCACGGTCTTGTCGAACGCGATGCGCGGCAGGGTGGCATCGGCGGCCACGGGCGCTGCCTGGGGCGCCTGCGCTGCCGCCGCCAGGCCGGCCAGGGCCAGCAGGAGTGGAATCAGGTAGGGCAGGCGCGGTTTCATGGCGACTCCGGTCGGTGGCAATTCATTGGCAAATCAGTGACACGCTCAGTGGCACGCTTAGTGACAAGATTCGCTGCCGCGGTCCGGCGCCGGCACGCCGAGCGTGGTGACCCGGGCCGATTCGACGAATTCCCAGTCGTAGCCGTCAGGCCGCAGGCGCAGGCGCAGCACGCCGGTGCGGCTGGCGTCGCGCACCTCGCTGTTCTTGACGGTCAGCAGGAAGGGCGTCGGGTAGGCGCCGCCGGTGCCGACCACGAACTGGCGCATGCCGCGCGCATCCTTGCGGCCCTGCGCATCCTGCGGCGCGAAACGTTCGTAATCGTGGTCGTGGCCGGACAGCACCAGTTCGGCGCCGGCCTGCTGCAGCAGCTCCCAGGCGTCGCGCATGACCGGGACGTTGCCGTGGCCACCGGAGCTGTACAGCGGATGGTGCCAGAAGGCCAGCGTGCAGCGCGCCGGGTGCGCGGCCAGGTCGGCGCGCAGCCAGGCCAGCTGGGCCGCGTGTTCGGGCGCCTGCTTGACCGGGTCGAGATTGCTGTCGAGCGAAATCAGGTGCCAGCCGCCGAGGTCGAGGCTGTAGTAGCCGCGTCCGGCGCGCGCGCCGAAATAGGCGAAGTAGGGCGCCGCCTTGGGCGTGTAGTACTCGTGGTTGCCGGGCGCCGGCCAGGTGCGGTCCTTGAAGCGGCCCCAGGTCGGCGCGTAGCAGTCGCGGAATTCCTTGGCGGCGCCGACCGGGTAGGTGTGGTCGCCCAGCGTCAGCACCACCGATTGCGGATCGGCGGCCAGCCCGGCGGCGACGGTGGCCGCGGTGTCGGCCGCGGCCGAGTACTTCGGGTCGGGGTAGGCGCAGCGGGCGATGTCGCCCACTGCATAAATAGTCATAGGAGTAAAGGCTGCGTTGGCACTGTCCGCCGCCGCATCGGCGCCGGATGGCGCCATCGCCGCGCCGGACAGCACCAACGCAGCCGTGGCGGCAGCGGCAGCCGCTAAAACCGGCATCCCTTACTCGATGAACTTGAGCAGCCCCGCCAGCGCGTGCGCCACGGTCTGTTCGCGCACCGCCTGGCGGTCGCCCTGGAACACCAGGCGTTCGGTATGGGTGGTGTCGCCCTTCGACCAGCCGAAGCAGACCGTGCCGACCGGCTTGCCGGGCACCGCGCCGGTGGGGCCGGCGATGCCGGTGGTGGAGACGGCGATGTCGGCATTGCTGTTGGCGACCGCGCCCTGGGCCATGGCGCCGGCGACTTCCTCGCTGACCGAGCCGACCTGCGCGACCAGGGCGCCGGGCACGTCCAGCATCTCGCTCTTGGAGGCATTCGAATAGGTCACGAAGCCGCGTTCGAACCAGCCGGTCGAGCCGGGGATCTCGGTGATCGCCTGGGCCACGCCGCCGCCGGTGCAGGACTCGGCGGTTGCCAGCAGGAGGCCCTTGGCTTCGAGGGCGCGGCCGACGCGTGCGGCCAGGTCAAGAATATCGTTCGTCACGTCATTTCTCCATCGCTGCATTCGTGGTTCATTCTAGCGCGCTTGGCCGGCGCACGGCGCTAAAATATTAACCGCAAGCCATGCCTTGCCCCATCCGGATGCCATGCCGTGCGACATTATCGCGGGCCGGGCTGCTATCCTGCTCGTCGGCCGGCCTCGTCCGCGCTACCATTGTTCCACATTCACCACTCATTGGTTCCGCATTGACATCCCCCATGCTACGGCGCCGCTCGATCCGCGAAAAGCTGGTCACGATCGTGATGTCGACCACGCTTGCCGCACTGGTGGTGTCGGTCGGCACCGTGGTGGCCTACGACCTGCGCAGCTACCAGCGTGCGCTGCAGAACGACATGGCGACCCAGGCCGAGCTGGTCGGCCACATGACCTCGGCCGCGCTGGCCTTCGACGACCCGCGCCTGGCCCGCGAAAACCTGGCGCTGCTGCGTACCCGGCCTTCGCTGCGCGCCGCCGCGCTGTACGACGAGCGGGGCAGCCTGTTCGCCTGGTACGTGGCGCCGGGCGAGCGCGCCGTCTTCCCGCCCGCGCCGCGCAAGGAAGGCCGCGGCAAGGAGGGCGGCGACCTGGTGCTGTACAAGCCGATCCGGGAAAACGGTGAAGTCCTCGGCACCATCTACCTGCGTTCCGAAAACCTGCTGGTCGAGCGCATGCGCGACTATCTGTTGATCGCGGCCCTGGTGACCCTGCTGGCGCTGCTGACCGCCTGGCTGCTGGTGCGCCGCCTCGGCCACACCATCACCACCCCGATCGACGCCATCACCAGCATCGCGCGCGAGGTGGTGGCGACGCGCGACTATTCGCGGCGCGCGCCGCGCATCAGCGAGGACGAGGCGGCCGACCTGGTCGATTCCTTCAATGCGATGCTGGCCGAGATCGAGCTGCGTACCCGCGCGCTGGAAAGCTCGAACCGCGAAATCGCGCGCGAAGCCCAGGAACGCGCCCGCGCGCGCCAGGAAGTGATGCGCCTGAACGAGGAGCTCGAGGGGCGCGTGCACGAGCGCACCATGCAGCTGGAATTGGCCAATTCCGAACTCGAGCTGGCGATCGAGGAAGCGCGCGCCGCCAACCAGGCCAAGTCGGCGTTCCTGTCGGCGATGAGCCATGAATTGCGCACGCCGCTGAACGCGATCCTCGGCTTTGCCCAGATCCTGTCCTCGAACGCGATGCCGACCACGCCGGAACAGAAGCTGGAGTTCTCGAACCACATCCTGAAGTCCGGGCGCCACCTGCTCACCCTGATCAACGAGATCCTCGACCTGGCCAAGGTCGAGGCGGGCGCGCTGACGCTGTCGATGGAAGCGGTCGGGCTGGGCGAGATGCTGGCCGAATGCCGCACCATGATCGAGGCGCTGGCATCGAAGCGCGGCATCCGCGTGCTGTTCCCGGACGGCTGCCTCCAGGTCCAGCTGCGCGCCGACCGTACCCGCCTCAAGCAGGTACTATTGAACCTGTTGTCCAACGCGGTCAAGTACAATCGGGACGGCGGGGCGGTGGTGCTCGACTGTCGCGAGGCCGGGCCGCAGCGCCTGCGCCTGTCGGTGCGCGATACCGGCATGGGCCTGGAGCCGGGCCAGGTGGCGGCGCTGTTCCAGCCCTTCAACCGGCTGGGCCAGGAAGGCGGTACCCAGGAAGGCACCGGCATCGGCTTGGTCGTCACGCGCCGCCTGGTCGAGCTGATGGGCGGCGAGATCGGCGTCACCAGCAGCCCGGGCGTGGGCAGCGTGTTCTGGATCGAGCTGGGCCTGCAGCCGGCGTCCGCATTGGTGCCGGTGCCGGCGGCGGCGCAGCCCGAGGAAGGCGCGCAGCAGGGCGCGGCGGCCGGCGCGCAGGCGCCGCAGGCGGACGGTGCACCGCACCTGCTGTTGTATATCGAGGATAATCCGGCCAACCTGAAGCTGGTGCAGGAGATCGTGCGCTTCCGCCCCGACCTGCGCCTGCTGTCGGCGCCGGACGGCCATGTCGGCCTGTCGCTGGCGCGCAGCCAGCCTCCGGAGGTGATCCTGATGGACCTGAACCTGCCCGGCATGAACGGTTTCGAGGTGCTGGCACAGCTGCGGCGCGACCCGGCCACGCGCGCCATCCCGGCGATCGCGCTGACCGCCAACGCCATGCCGCACGACGTCGAGCGCGGCCTGGCCGCCGGGTTCGACCGTTATCTGACCAAACCGATCGAGATCGGCAAATTCAACGAGGCCATCGACGGCGTGCTGGCCCAGCGCCGCGCCCGCATCGATGTGACGAGGACCGTTTCATGATTTCGCAATCCGACATCCGCCGCGCGCGCATCCTGATCGTCGACGACGAGCCGGTCAACGTGCAGCTGCTCGAATTCCTGCTCAAGACCACCGGCTACGAGCAGGTGTCGAGCACCACCGACCCGCGCCAGGTGGCGACCCTGCACCTGCAGCACGGCTACGACCTGATCATCCTCGATTTGCAGATGCCGCACATGGACGGCTTCCAGGTAATGGAAGCGCTCAAGCCGATGGAGCGCGAGTCGTGGCTGCCGGTGCTGGTGGTGACGGCCGAACCGGATAAAAAGCTGGCGGCGCTGGAAGCCGGCGCGCGCGACTTCATCGGCAAGCCCTTCGACACGGTCGAGGTCATGACGCGCATCCGCAACCTGCTCGAAGTGCGGCTGCTGCACCGCGAATCGCGCGAGCACGGCGCGCGGCTGGAACGCAAGGTACGCGAACGCACCGGCGAGCTGCAACGCTTCCGCGGCGCGATGGACGCCACCGCCGACGCCATCTTCCTGGTCGATGCCCACCACATGTCGATGATCGACGTCAGCGACGGCGCCTGCCGCATGCTCGGCTTTTCGCGCGAGGCGCTGCTGCGCATCGAACCGGTGGCGCTGGGCCTGGCCGAACGGGCCCAGCTGGAGCGCTATGCCGACCCGGCCTCGGCGCCGCGCGAGCACGACATCGTCGAGACCGAATTGCTGCGCTCGGACGGGCAGGGCGCGGTGCCGGTCGAGATCAGCTGGAAGCTGCAGCAGCTGGACGGCATGCGCATGCTGATCGCGGTGGCCCGCGACATCAGCGAGCGCATCCACGCCGCCCAGCGCCTGAAGCACATGTCGAACTACGACAGCCTGACCGGCCTGCCCAACCGGACGCTGTTCTTCCAGACCCTGCGCGACGCGATCGAGCTGGCGCAGGACAAGAGCTGGCGCATCGCGGTGCTGTTCATCACGCTCGACCGCTTCAAGATCATCAACGATTCATTGGGGCCGGCCCTGGGCGACGAATTGCTGCGCCAGTTCAGCACCCGCCTGGTGCGCAGCATCCGCCTGCGCGACAGCGTCGGCCGCCTCGGCGGCGACGAGTTCGCCCTCATTCTTACCATGACGCGCGAGCAGAACGGCGAGGAAGCGGTGGCGGTGGCCAACGACGTGCGCGAGGTGCTGCGCACGCCGTTCGACCTGCACGGCAAGCAGGCCCTGCTCACCGCCAGCATCGGCATCGCGATGTACCCGGACGACGCCGTCGATCCCGGCACCCTGCTGAAATACGCCGACGTCGCCATGGTGCGCGCCAAGGAAGCGGGCCGCGACGGCTTCCGCTTCTTCACGTCCGGCATGAACGTGCAGGTGCTGGCGCGGCTCGACCTCGAGCTGGCCCTGCGCGGCGCGCTGGACGGCGCGCAGTTCGAGCTGCACTACCAGCCCAAGCTCGACCTCAACACCGGCCGCATCAGCGGGGTCGAGGCGCTGCTGCGCTGGCGCCGTCCCGGCTTCGGCCTGGTCTACCCGGCCGAATTCGTGCCGGTCATGGAAGACACCGGCATGGTGGTGCGGGTCGGCGCCTGGATCATCGACGAGGCCTGCCGCCAGATCGCGGCCTGGAATGCGCAGAACGTGCGCGACGTGCGGGTGGCGGTCAACGTCTCCAGCCGCCAGTTCGTCGAGGGCGACCTGGAAGGCGACATCCGCGACGCCCTGGCGCGCCACGACGTCGATCCGAGCTTCCTCGAACTGGAGCTGACCGAAAGCGCGCTGATGAGCAATGCCGAGCACACGATCCAGGTGCTGGGCAGCCTGAAGGCGCTGGGCATCCGCATCGCGATCGACGATTTCGGCACCGGCTACTCGAGCCTGGCCTACCTGAAGCGCTTCCCGATCGACAAGCTGAAGATCGACATCGCCTTCGTGCGCGACATCACGACCAACCCGGACGACGCGGCGATCGCGCTGGCCATCATCAGCATGGCGCACAGCCTGCACATGCAGGTGATCGCCGAAGGGGTGGAGTCGCGTGCCCAGATGGCGCTGCTGCGGCGCCACCGCTGCGACGAGATCCAGGGTTTCCACTTCGCGCGCGCGCTGCCGCCTGCCGAGCTGGCGCAACTGGTGCTGGAAAACCGCGCCCAGCCGAGCCGTCCGGCGGCGGACGACCGCAACCTGCAGACGCTGCTGGTGGTGGACGACGACGTCAACGTGCTGCAGTCGCTGCACCGCCTGTTCCGGCGCGATAACTACCGGGTGCTGACGGCGGCCTCGCCGGCCGAGGCCTTCGACCTGCTGGCGATGCATCCGGTGCAGGTGATCCTGTGCGACCAGCGCATGCCGGTGATGAACGGCACCGAGTTCCTGAGCAAGGTGAAGGAGATGTACCCGGACACGATCCGCATCATCCTGTCCGGCGACACCGGCGTCGAGACCGTGCTCGACTCGATCAACCGCGGCGCGATCTACCGCTTTTATACGAAGCCGTGGCACGATGCCGAGCTGCGCGACAATGTGCGGCTGGCGTTCCGCGAATACTGGCTGACGCACGGTCCGTACGACGACCGCAAGACGCCGCGCGACAACCAGGCGGCGTAGGGTGGACGCGGACGGCTAGTCGGCTTTGCCGTCCACGCGTTCAACGATCGGTGAAATGGTCCCAGCCGTGCAACTGCATGTCCAGGGGCGTGCCATGGGCGTCGACGAGGCGCAAGCCGGGCGCGGCCTCGATCCGGCCGACCCGCGTCACCGCCGTCCCGCACTGCCTGCCGGCGGCCAGGATCGCCTCGCGCCTGGCCGCCGGCGCCGTGAAGCACAACTCGTAATCGTCGCCGCCGGCCGCGGTGAAACGGCGCCGCAAGCCGGGCGCCTGGCGTGCCAGCACCGGTCCGGCCGGCAGGGCATCCACATCCAGCAGCGCGCCGACCTTCGAGGCCGCCAGGATATGCCCGAGGTCGCCCACCAGTCCGTCCGAGATGTCGAGCGCGGCATGCGCCAGTCCGCCTTCGGCCAGCAGCCGGCCCAGCGCCACCCGCGGCGTCGGCGCGTGCAGGCGGGTCGCCGCCAGCGCCTGGGCATCGGCATCCAGCACGATCTCGCCGAGGCAGCCGGCCAGCGCCAGCCGCGCATCGCCCAGCGTGCCGGACACCCAGATGTCGTCGCCGATGCGGGCGGCATCGCGCCGCAGCGCCTGGCCGGGCGCCAGTTCGCCGAAGATGGTGATGCAGATGTTGAGCGGCCCCTTGGTGGTGTCGCCGCCGACCAGTTCGCAGCCGTGGGCGTCGGCCAGCGCGAACAGCCCGCGCGAAAAGCCGTCGAGCCAGGCCGGGTCGGCCGCCGGCAGCGCCAGCGCCAGCGTGAAGCCGAGCGGCACCGCGCCCATCGCCGCCAGGTCGGACAGGTTCACCGCCAGCGATTTGTGACCGAGCTGGAACGGGTCGGCGCCGGCAAAGAAGTGGCGGTCCTCGACCAGCATGTCGGACGAGACGGCCAGCAGCTTGCCGGGGGAGGGCGCCAGCAGCGCGCAGTCGTCGCCGATGCCGAGGACGGTCCGGTCCGATGCCGGCCGGGCGCGCTGGAAGTACCGCTTGATGAGATCGAATTCGGAGAGCATGCCCGATTGTAATCGGGCCCGCCCCCTTACGCCGCCGTGCGCAACCCGGACGGCAGCGCGCCCGCCAGCGCGATGCGGATGCCGGCGCTGTCGATCATGTCCGTGATGCGCAGGTAGGCATCGACGAACCCGGGGTGGTCGCCCAGCGCCAGCGCCGCGAACGGACTGGTGTCGAGCAGCGTCAGGGGATCGTTCGGATCGAGCAGCGCGCGGTCGGCCTCGCCGAAGTGGGGCTCGTTCACCGCCAGCGGGGCGCCATTGCCGTCGCGTCCCATCAGGTACAGCCGGAAGCAGGCCAGCAGCAGGGCCGCGCGCGACACGTCCGCGCCCCGTGCCAGCAGGTTCGCGATCGTCTGCGAATGGAATACCGGGATCTTGGCGGCGCCGTCGTGGGCGATGCGCAGCAGCTGGTCGGCCACGGCCGGGTTGGCGAAGCGCTTCAGCAGGGTTTCCTTGTAGGCGTGGGCCGACACCCCGCGCGGCAGCGACAGGTAGGGGATCACGTCGCGCTCCATGAAACTGCCGAGCAGGCGCCGCAACAGCGGGTCGTGCATCGCTTCGGACACCGTGCGGTAGCCGCACTGCAGGGCCGGATAGGCCAGCAGCATGTGCGATGCGTTCAGCATGCGTCCTTTCACGGCTTCGTGGGCATGGACTTCGTCGCTGAAGACGGCGCCGGCGGCGGCCAGGTCGGGGCGGCCGGCGCTGAAGCGGTCTTCCAGCACCCATTGGGTGAAGGGTTCGGCCACCGCCGGTTGCGCATCCTCGGCCTGCAGGATGGCGGCGACGCGCTTGCGCTGCTGGTCCGAGACGCCCGGTGCGATGCGGTCGACCATGCTGTTCGGGAAGGCGGCGTGGGTGTCGATCCAGCTCGCCAGCGCGCTGTCGAGCGCGTAGGCATACGACAGCACGGCATGGCGCGCGGTGTCGCCGTTGCTGCGTAAATTGTCGCAGGACAGGACGGTGAACGCGGGCAGGCCGGCCGCGCGGCGCAGTGCCAGGGCCGCCACGATCAGGCCGAATGCCGTGCGTGGCAGCGCGCCGGTCCGCGCGCCGTCGAGGTCGGCGGCGACGTCGGGATCGTCGAGGCGGAACGCGCCGCTGGTCTCGTCGATGTTGTAGCCGCCTTCGGTGATGGTCAGCGACACGATGCGGATCGCCGGGCTGGCCAGCAGGTCGAGGACGGCGCCCGGATCGCGCGGGGCATGCAGGTAATCGACCATGGCACCGACCACGCGCGTCGCGCCAGTGCCGTCGGCGGCGAATTCCGTGACCGAATACAGGCCGTCCTGGCGCGCGTAGGCATCGGCCTTGGCGCGGGCCGCGGCACTGTCGCACAGGCCGATGCCCACGATGCCCCAGTCCTCATGGCCGGCCAGGTGCAGGCAGCGCTCGATGTAGAGCGCCTGGTGCACGCGGTGGAAATTGCCGACGCCGATGTGGGCGATGCCGGCCTTGATCCGGCCGCGGTCGTAGCGCGGCAGCGTGGCGCGCGTATCGCGCGGCGGCCGGCGCAGGAAGGCGTCGGACAGGGTTGGTTCGGCGGTATCACGCATGGGCGCTCCTCGTTTGCTCCGACTTGCTTGCCGGCGGCACGCGATCGAAGCGCCATTTCATGACCAGCACGCTGGAAGCGAGTGCGAGGGTGATGCCATTGTTGATGACCAGCGGCCAGGCCCGGATGATGATGCCGTAGCACAACCACAAGGAAACACCGAAGCAGAAGAACAGGTACATCGCCAGGGAGATGCCCTTGGCGGAACGCTGGCGCCACACCAGCAGGACTTGCGGAATGAAGGCGGCGGTGGTGCAGAACGCGGCCACGTAGCCCATCAGGTCTATCGAGAATTGCATGATGGCCCCTTTCTCATTACATGCTTTTGGACAAGCGGCACGGTGCGGTCAGAGCGGTGAGTCCTTGCCTCGCCGGCGCCGGGGAAGCGTAAATAATAAATCAAATTGATTTATTTAGTCAAACGCGCGTACAGTAGCCGGCTGTCATCTTCGTTCAACCTTCTTTCAAGTTCTTGCAATGTCGTACTATTTTCAGACTCCAGGCAACAGCGGCAGGGATGCGGACAGCGACGGCCCGCGTACCCTCGGATCGAACCAGGTCGGCATGCGCGAACACAACGAGCGTGTGCTGCTGCAGGCGCTGCGCCTGCATGGGCCGCTTCCCAAGGCCGAGCTGGCACGCCTGACCCATCTGAGCACGCAAACGGTGTCGGTGATCATCGACCGCCTGCTCAAGGAGGCCATGGTGATGCGCCTGGAATCGCTGCGCGGCAAGGTCGGCCAGCCCTCGCGTCCGATCGCCCTGCGTCCGGATGCCGCGTTTTTCGTGGGCGTGCGGCTGGGACGGCGCAGCCTGGACGTGCTGCTGCTCGACTTCGTCGGGGCGCAGCGCTGGCATGCCAGCACGCCGTATGCGGCGCCGGACGTGGAAGCGGTATTTGCCCTGATCGCGCGCCAGCTCGAGGACATCCATGCCTTCCTGGGCGAGGAGGGGGCGCGCCGCCTGGCCGGCATCGGCCTGGCCGCGCCGCTCACGCTCGAAGGCTGGCAGGAGCTGCTGGGCGCGGCGCCCGGCAGCGCCGACGCCTGGGCCGACGTCGACATGCGCGCGCGCCTGCAGGCCATGACGCCCTTGCCGGTGGAATTTGCCAAGGACACCGCGGCGGCCTGCGTGGCCGAACTGGTAGCCGGACGCGGGCGCGCCCTGGAGAACTACCTGTACATCTTCATCGACGTGCTGGTCGGCGGCGGCCTGGTGATCGACGGCCAGCCGCATGGCGGACGCCACGGCAATGCGGGCGCGGTGGGTTCGATGCCGCTCCGACTGGCCGGGCGCCGCGCCGGGGCCGGCCAGCTGCTGGAGGAGGCGTCGCTGGTCACGCTGGAAAAGATGTGCGCGCAGGCCGGCCTGGCGCCGGTCGCGCTGGCCGACCCCTGCATGCTGCAGGCCCCCAGGGAGGCGCTCACGCGCGCCTGGATCGCGCGCGCCGCGGACGCGATCGCGTTCGCCATCGGCGGCGCGGCCTGTGTGCTGGACCTGGAAGGCGTCATCATCGACGGCGTCGTGGCGCGCCCCATGCTGGACGCGCTGCTGCGCGAAGTCGATGCGGCGCTGCGGCGCTACGACTGGCGCGGGGTGCAGCCGCCGCAGGTGCTGGCCGGGGAAACCGGACCCGACGCCAAGGTGTGGGGGGCGGCCTACCTTGCCCTGCACAGCGGCTTCGCACCGGCGCACGACCTGTTCCTGAAGGCCGCGCGCAGCTGAAAAGATGGCGCCGGCAAGGCCACGCATGCACGGCGCATGGCTGTCGGTAAAAATACGTAGACGGCACCCCGAACCACTCTGCTAAAATCGTAAGCCCCCAGTCAGCAAAGAAGGCCAGCGAAGCATGGATGCGTCAATCGATAAGAAAGAAGAATTACGCCAGCAACTGCGGGCTGCAGCGCTCGAATATCACCAGTTTCCCACCCCCGGCAAGATCGCCGTCACGCCGACCAAGGCGGTCCTGAACCAGCGCGACCTGGCCCTGGCCTACTCGCCCGGCGTCGCCGCGCCCTGCGAGGAAATCGTCAAGGATCCGGCCAACTCCTACAAGTACACCTCGCGCGGCAACCTGGTCGCCGTCATTTCCAACGGCACCGCGGTGCTCGGCCTGGGCAATATCGGCCCGCTGGCATCCAAGCCGGTGATGGAAGGCAAAGGCGTGCTGTTCAAGAAATTCGCCGGCATCGACGTGTTCGACATCGAGATCGCCGAGACCGACCCGGACAAGCTGATCGACATCATTGCCGCGCTGGAGCCGACCTTCGGCGGCGTCAACCTGGAAGACATCAAGGCGCCCGAGTGCTTCTACATCGAGCGCCAGCTGCGCGAGCGCATGAAGATCCCGGTCTTCCACGACGACCAGCACGGCACCGCGATCATCGTCGGCGCCGCCATCCTGAACGGCCTGAAGGTGGTCGGCAAGGACCTCAAGCAATGCAAGCTGGTGGTGTCGGGCGCGGGCGCGGCGGCGCTGGCCTGCCTCGAACTGATCGTCGACCTCGGCTTCCCGCTCGAGAACATCTTCGTCACCGACCTGGCCGGCGTGGTCTACAAGGGCCGCACCGAGCTGATGGACCCGGACAAGGAACGCTTTGCCCAGGACACCCCGCACCGCACCCTGGCCGAAGTCATCCCGGGCGCCGACATCTTCCTCGGCCTGTCCGCGGGCGGCGTGCTGAAGCAGGACATGGTCGCCAGCATGGGACCGAGCCCGCTGATCCTGGCGCTGGCCAACCCGAATCCGGAAATCCTGCCGGAAGACGCGAAGGCCGTGCGCAGCGACGCGATCATCGCGACCGGCCGTTCGGACTACCCGAACCAGGTCAACAACGTGCTGTGCTTCCCCTACATGTTCCGCGGCGCGCTGGACTGCGGCGCGACCACCATCACGCGCGAGATGGAAATCGCCGTGGTGCACGCGATCGCCGACCTGGCCCACGCCGAGCAGTCGGACATCGTGGCCTCGGCCTACGGCATCACGAACCTGTCGTTCGGACCGGAATACCTGATCCCGATGCCCTTCGATCCGCGCCTGCTGACCCATATCGCGCCGGCCGTGGCCAAGGCCGCGATGGATGGCGGCGTCGCCGCGCGCCCGATCGCCGACCTGGCCGCCTACGCCGAAAGCCTGCAGCAGTTCGTGTACCGCAGCGGCAGCTTCATGAAGCCGATGTTCCAGGTCGCCAAGACCACGCCGCCGGAACTCAAGCGCATCGTCTACGCCGAAGGCGAGGACGAACGCGTGCTGCGCGCGGTGCAGGTGGTGGTCGACGAGAAGCTGGCGCGCCCGATCCTGGTGGGCCGTCCGGCGGTGCTGGAACAGCGCATCGTGAAATTCGGCCTGCGCCTGAAGCTGGGCGAGCACTTCGACGTCATCAACCCCGACTTCGACGAGCGTTACCGCGACTACTGGCAGACCTACCACCAGATGGTGATGCGCAAGGGCGTGACCCAGGACATGGCCAAGCTGGCGATGCGCCGCCGCCATACCCTGATCGGCGCCATGATGGTCCACAAGGGCGATGCCGACGGCATGATCTGCGGTACCTACGGCACCACCCAGGCGCACCTGGAATTCATCGACAAGGTGCTGGGCCGCCGTGCCGGCGCCAACGTGTATGCGGCGATGAACCTGGTCATCACCCAGGAGCGCCAGCTGGCGATGGTCGATACCCACGTCAACGAGAACCCGAACGCGGAGCAGCTGGCCGAGATCACGATCATGGCGGCCGAGGAACTGGAACGCTTCGGCATCACGCCGCGCGCGGCGCTGCTGTCGCACTCGAACTTCGGCACCTCGAACAGCGAATCGGCCTGCAAGATGCGCGAGACGCTGGCGCTGGTGCAGCAGAAGGCGCCGGGC
>JAKOOD010000427.1 GCA_022701635.1 Burkholderiaceae bacterium
GTCCAGTCCTGCCCTGCCACCCCTGGCCAGCCGGAAAAGCTGCCCTTCCACATCCCGGTCGCCGTCGGCCTGCTGGGCAAGGATGGCCGCGACCTGGCGCTGACGGTGGATGGCAAGGATTACGGCACCACCGCCGTGCTGGAACTGACGGAAGCGGACCAGACCTTCGTCTTCACCGGCATCCTTGAGCAGCCGACGCCGTCGATCCTGCGCGACTTTTCGGCGCCGGTGATCCTGAAATACGGCTACAACGACGCCGAACTGACGCTGCTGTTCAATCACGACAGCGATCCGGTCAACCGCTGGGAAGCGGGCCAGCGCCTGGCCATGAGCCGCCTGGTCCGGCTGGCCGGCAACCTGGCCACGCACAACGCGACGGTCGCGCTGGACGCCGACCGGGCCGCAGCCGCGCTCGACCTCGACGACGTGTTCGTCGAAGCGATGCGCAAGATGTTGGCTGACGAAACGCTGGACCCGAATTTCCGCGAGCAGGCGCTGCTGCTGCCATCGGAAACCATGATCGCCGACCAGTTCGACGTGGTCGACCCGCTGGCCATCCACATGGCACGCCAGTTCGTGCGCGCCGACATCGGCGCCCGCCTGCGCAGCGAGCTGCTGGCCCAGTACCAGGCCAACCAGACGCCGGGCGAGTACAGCCCGGACGCGGTATCGATCGGCAAGCGCGCGCTGAAGAACCTGGCGCTGGCCTACCTGTGCGCGGCGCCGGATGCCGAGACGATCGCCCTGGCGCGCAAGCAGTTCGACGAAGCGAGCAACATGACCGACCGCGTCGCCGCGCTGTCGGCGCTGATCCATGCGCGTGCCGCCAGCGATGAAGCGGATGCCGCCGCCGGCGAGGCGCTGCGGCGCTTCTACGACGAGTTCCAGGGCGAGGCGCTGGTGGTCGACAAGTGGTTCGCGATGCAGGCGTCGGCGCCGAGCACCGGCGTCGAGGCAGTGCGCGAACTCATGACGCACAAGGCTTTCACGCTGCGTAATCCGAACCGTGCGCGCAGCCTGGTGTCTACCTTCTGCGCCGGCAACCCGGTCGCCTTCCACGCGCCCGACGGCAGCGGTTATGCATTCTGGGCCGAGCAGGTCGTCGCGCTGGATGCGCTCAATCCGCAGGTCGCCAGCCGCCTGGCACGCGCGATGGACCGCTGGCGCCGTTACGCACCGGCCCTGCAGGCGCACATGAAGAAAGCGCTGCAGGAGGTGGCAGGCCAGACGACATTGTCGAACGACGTGCGTGAAGTCATCAGCAAAGCCTTGGCCAATTAAGTATTTGAAACTGAGCATTTGAAACTGAATCAACCCTAAGGAAGTTCATGAAACGTGTCAGCCTGACCCAATACCTCGTCGAGGAACAACGCCTCCACGACAACATCCCCGCCGAGCTGCGCCTCCTGATCGAGGTGGTGGCGCGCGCCTGCAAGACCATCAGCCACTCGGTCGGCAAGGGCGCCCTCGGGGACATCCTCGGCAGCGCCGGTTCCGAGAACGTCCAGGGCGAAGTGCAGAAGAAGCTCGACGTGATCTCCAACGAAATCCTGCTCGAAGCCAACGAGTGGGGCGGCCACCTGGCGGCCATGGCGTCGGAAGAAATGGAATCGATCCACCCGATCCCGAACCGCTACCCGATGGGCGAATACATGCTGCTGTTCGATCCGCTGGACGGCTCCTCGAACATCGACGTCAACGTCTCGATCGGCACCATCTTCTCGGTGCTGAAAGCGCCGGAAGGCATGAGCGCCCCGACCGAAGCCGACTTCATGCAGCCGGGCACCCAGCAGGTTGCCGCCGGCTACGCCGTGTACGGCCCGCAGACCATGCTGGTGCTGACCACCGGCAATGGCGTCAACTGCTTCACGCTCGACCGCGAGATGGGTTCCTGGGTCCTGACCCAGAAGAACATGCAGATTCCCGAAGACACCAAGGAATTCGCGATCAACATGTCGAACCAGCGTCACTGGCACCCGCCGGTGCAGCGCTACGTCAGCGAGATGCTGGCGGGCAAGACCGGCCCGCGCGGCAAGGATTTCAACATGCGCTGGATCGCCTCGATGGTGGCCGACGTGCACCGCATCCTGAGCCGCGGCGGCATCTTCATGTACCCGGCCGACCTGCGCGACCCGGCGCAGCCGGGCAAGCTGCGCCTGATGTACGAAGCCAACCCGATGGCCATGATCGTCGAGCAGGCCGGCGGCGCCGCCACCGACGGTCGCCAGCGCATCCTCGACATCCCGCCGACCAAGCTGCACCAGCGCGTGCCGGTGTTCCTGGGTTCGAAGAGCGAAGTCGAGCGCGTGACCAGCTACCACGCGGAATAATTCGTTCGCTAGCCGTGAGACCGTCGCCCCTGCGCAGGCAGGGGCCCAAGTTGCGTGCGTTTCGATAGCGTAGGCAGAACTTGGACCCCTGCCTCCGCAGGGGCGACGATGATTCTGGCGTCTCCATAAATTCGTTATGAAAATCGCATACGCAAAATTGCCGAGCCGGACTAGCAAGTTTGCCTAGTTGTTTGTTAGAATACGGGTCCCTGCTGCACGGCCAGTCCGTCAAGCAGTGTGTCGCCGCTGTAGCTCAGTCGGTAGAGCAGCGCATTCGTAATGCGAAGGTCACCAGTTCGATTCCGGTCAGCGGCACCAAG
>JAKOOD010000448.1 GCA_022701635.1 Burkholderiaceae bacterium
ACCAGGCCCAGCCTGGCCAGCAGCGCCGGCACGACTTCCCAGGCCTGCTGTTCCATGAAGTCGAGCGGCCAGCGCTCGTCATGCGGGCGCGCGGTGGAGCGGCCGTAACCGTAGCGCGAGAACACCAGCCCGCTCAAGCCATGGGCCCGGCACAGCTGTTCAGGGAAATCCCTCCACAGCGACACCGAACCCAGACCCTCGTGCAGGAACACCACCGGTGGGTAGGCGGAGTCTTCCACGCCTACCCAGTCGAGTTCCAGCTGCAGCTGCTTGTCTCTCCAGGGAAGTTCCACGGTACGGGGGCGGGCGGCGCTGGCGGAAGTCGGCATGGCGGGCAAGGGCGTGAACGGTCGCCCTAGTGTACCCGAGATGAATAGCGTGCCGCAGGGTGCCGGCGCGGCGCCCGCGTCACCGCTGCGGCAGGTTGCAGTTAAGGAAATCGAGGATCAGCGGCGCCATTGTGTCCAGCTGGTCTTCGAGCGCGAAGTGGCCACTGTCGAGCAGGTGCAGCTCGGCCGCAGGCAGGTCGCGCAGATAGGGATGGGCGCCCGCTTCCGGGAAGATCACGTCGTTTTTGCCCCAGACGATCAGCGTTGGCGGTTGGTGCTCGCGGAAAAAGGCCTGGAAGTCCGGATAGAGCGGCACGTTGGTGCCGTAGTCGTGCAGCAGGTCGAGCTGGATCTCGCGGTTGCCGGGCCGGTCAAGCAGGGCCTGGTCGATCAGCCAGTTGTCGGGGCTGATGCGCGAGAGGTCGCTCATGCCGTCGGTGTACTGGAAGCGGGTCAACTCGAGCGTGAGGAGCCTGCTGAGCGCCTCGCGGTTAGCCGGGGTATCCGTTTTCCAGTACGCCTTGATCGGATCCCAGAATGCACCCAGGCCCTCGGTATAGGCGTTGCCGTTCTGGACGATGAGTGCCTGGACGCGTTCGGGGTGGGCCAGCGCTAGCCGGTAGCCGATCGGGGCACCGTAATCCATGACGTACATGCTGTACCTGGCAAGCCCCAGCGCCACGGTGAGCTTGTCGATGACCTGCGCCAGGTTGGCAAAGGTGTAGGCGAAAGCGGAATGGTCGGGCGCGTCGCTGTGGCCGTAGCCGGGGTAGTCCGGCGCGATCACGTGGTAACGGTCGGCAAGCAGGGGAATCAGGTTACGGAACATGTGTGACGAGGTCGGGAACCCGTGCAGCAGCAGCACGACGGGCGCGTCAAGCGGTCCGGCCTCGCGATAGAAGATCTTGACACCATCGATGTTTTTCGTCTTGTAGTAGATGACAGGCACCGTCCGCGCGGCGGGTCGCTCGAGCTGGTTCATGGCTGGCTCCATAGGGGATGGGAAGGGCTCTTCACTGTAGGGCAGGCCGGCCGTATTGCAATGGTCATGCAGGCTTGAATGACGTGGGTCTGGTTTCAAGCGCGCTGCCGGAACTTGCTGCCAATCCGTACTGCGTTGGCCCCTTGCATGGCAGGCGTCATGTCGGCCGATACCGGGATCGGTATCGCAACGGACAAAAAAGTTATTGGTCGAGTATTTACTTTCTAACTTAGAATTATTCGGAAGTTAGCGCTAACAAAGTGTTGCCGAACTTGTTCAGAAAGGAGGTCTAGACACCCGACAATCGATTCGCGATCAATGGAAGTCATCGACAGCCTGGCACCGGTGAGCCACACCGGGCCATGTGGACCACTATAAGAACGGAGACACGATGCATACGCCATTCCAGCAATCCCTGGTCAGCCTCGCGGTGGCCAGCGCCTGCGCCATCCTCGCCCTGCCGGCCCATGCCCAGCAGGCCCAGGACGCCCAGCCAACGCAGCAAACCGATGCGCCAGCCGCCGGCGCCGCCATCCCACCGGCCGAACAAGCCGCCCCGGCACCCGCCACCGCCGCGCGCGACACCAGCGGCAACGTGAATACCGTCGTCGTCTCCGGCTCGCGCATCGCGACGCGCGGTTTCAACCAGCCGACGCCGACCACGACCCTGTCCACCGCCGACATCGAAAAGGCCGCCAAGCCCAACCTGTTCGATACCCTGACCGAACTGCCGGCCCTGCAGGGCAGCACCGGCCGCACCACCAACACCTTCAGCACCTCGAGCGGCATCCAGGGCTTGTCCTCGCTGTCGCTGCGCGGGCTGGGCACGATCCGCACCCTGACGCTGCTCGACGGCCAGCGCGTGGTCGGCGCCAACGTCACCGGCGTCACCGACGTCAGCCAGTTCCCGCAGTTGCTGGTCAAGCGCGTGGACGTGGTCACCGGCGGCGCCTCGGCCTCCTACGGTTCGGATGCCATCGGCGGCGTGGTCAACTTCATCACCGACAAGAAGTTCACCGGCTTCAAGGCCAATGTCGAAGGCGGCATGACCAAGTACAAGGACGACAAGAACGGCACCCTGCAGGCCGCCTGGGGCAAGGGCTTCCTCGACGACCGCCTGCATGTGACGGTGAGCGGTGAATTCACCAAGCACCAGGGCATCGATGCGCCGCGCTTCGGCCAGGTGAATGCCGGCGGGCGCTCCTGGTACGACAATCCGGCGCTGCAGGAATCGACGCCGGCGATGCAGGCCGCCGGCGCGCCGCGCTACAAGTACATCCACAACGCCCAGCACATCCAGTACGCAAAATATGGCCTGATCACCAGCGGCCCGCTGCGCGGCACCGCGTTCGGGCCGGGCGGCACGCCATACCCCTTCGACTACGGCACCGATTGCATGGGCAATTTCTGCGTCGGCGGCGACCGCTCCGGCAGCGTCGGCAACGGCACCAACCTGGCCATGAACTTCAAGCGCCAGGTGGGCTACACCCGCATCTCCTGGGACCTGGATGCCGACAACGAAATCTACGTCACGGGCAACTGGGCCCAGGTGAAGTCGGTGTTCCAGCCGAATCCGGGCGCGGCCAAGCAGGGCAACCTGTCGATCGCCTGCGACAACGCCTACCTGCCGGCCAGCCTGGTGGCCGGCTGCCAGTCCGGCTACCCGAGCGGCGCGATGTCGGTGGGCACCGCCAACGCCGAGTTCCCGGCCGACATCAACGTCCATCCGACCCGCACCCAGCGCCGTTTCGTGGTGGGCGCCGACGGCCGTTTCGGCCTGTTCGGCAAGGATTGGCGCTACGACGCCTACGTGACCCACGGCGAGAACACCACCGTCATCCACGTGCAGGACATCACGCTCAACCGGCGCTACAACTTCGCCATCGATGCGGTGCGCGACGCCGCCACCGGCCAGATCGTCTGCCGCAGCGCGGCGGCGCGCGCGGCGGGCTGCCAGCCGATCAACGTGCTGGGCGACGTCCCGATCAACCTGGCGGGCTGGAACTATATCGCGCCGGTTAATGGGCCGATGCAGCATACCGATTCGAGCCAGGACGTGGCCAGCCTGAACATCAACGGCGAAGTGTGGCAGGGCTGGGCCGGGCCGGTATCGATGGCCTTCGGCGCCGAATACCGGCGCGAGAAATATGCGGTGTACGGCGATCCCTACGGCGCCGGCGTGGCACTCGAGTCGCCGTACAGCCCGAGCTACCCGTTCGATCCGACGCTGTCGGCCACCGGCGACAACTGGTTCGCGGGCAACTATCACAACGGCAGCGGCACTTTCAACGTGCGCGAAGCCTACGTCGAGTTCAACATCCCTTTCCTGAAGTCGGACACCTGGGGTGAAGCCAACCTGAACCTGGCCGACCGCCAGGAGAAGTACAGCACCGCCGGCAAGGCCAGCGCCTGGAAGATCGGCGCCACCTGGAAGACCCCGCTCGACGGCCTGCGCCTGCGCGCGGTGAGCTCGAAGGACGTGCGCGCGCCCAACCTGTCCGAGCTGTATGCGGCCATGACCGTCACCAACCAGGCGGTCAACAACAGCCAGGGCCAGTCGGTCCAGATCCAGCAGCGCAATGTCGGCAACCCCAACCTGAAGCCGGAAATCGCGCGCAATAATTCCTTCGGCATCGTGCTGAGCCAGCCGAGCTGGGCGCGCAACTTCAACTTCTCGGTCGACTACTTCGACATCAAGGTCGACAACGTGATCAGCTCCCTGAATCCGCAGCAGGAAGTCGACCTGTGCTACGCCGGCAACCAGGAAGTGTGCGGCTCGGTATCGATCAACGGCCCGGCCGGCAGCAACTACGTGCTGGCGCAGAGCTTCAACTTCGCCTCGCTGCACACCCGCGGCGTCGACTTCGAGACCGCCTACCGCGTGAACATGGCCGGCTGGGGCCTGCCGGGCAACGTGACCCTGCGCGGCCTGGCCTCGCGCACGATCCACGCGGTCTCCGATCCGGGCGTGCCGGGCACCACCCCGAGCGAAGGCGCCGGCAACATGACCGGCGCCACGCCGAAGTGGAAGGCGCTGGTGTCGCAGTCCTGGGACGGGCTGCTGGACGGCCGCCTCGGGCTGACGCTGAGCGAGCGCTGGATCGGCGCCGGCGTGTTCAACAACGAGTACATCGAGTGCCGCAGCAACTGCCCGCGGCCGACCGCCGCCCACCCGACCATCTACGACAACCACATGCCGGGTGCCGTCTACATCGACCTCGGCGGCAACTACAACATCTCGAAGCAGGTGACGGCCTACTTCAAGGTGGACAACCTGGCCGACCGGGACCCGGTGCTGGTCCCGCAGACCAACCTCAGCCTGGCGCTGAACCCGGCCGTGTACGACGCCATCGGCCGTACCTACCGCGCCGGCGTGCGCATGACCTTCTGAAGGCGGCCGTCACGATGCAGATGACATTGAAACGCAAGCCGAGGCAGGTGTCCGGGGCGGCGCTGGCCATCGCGCTGGCGACAGCCGGCATGGCGGCAGCCGCTGCTGCGGCGGCGGCCGCGGCCGCACCGCCGCCATCGGTATCGGCCTACCAGTCGATGCCGGAGGATGCGCGCGCGGTGGTGGTGCAGGCCAGGGGTGACGGTGTCGCCGACGACAGCGACGCCATCCAGCGCGCCATCGATGGCGCCGCCAACAAGGGGCAGGGCGGCATCGTGTTCCTGCCGTCCGGACGCTACCGCATCAGCCGCAGCCTGCTGGTGCCGATCGCCGTGCGCATCTACGGCGTCGGCAGGACGCGCCCGGTGCTGGTACTGGGGCCGAACACGCCGGGCTTCCAGAAGGGCGTCGCCAACATGCTGATCTTCACCGGCACCGACACCTACAACATCGGCGGCGTGGCGATGCCGGTGCCGGGCGCGGTGCCCTTCGATCCGGTGCACAAGCCGGTGCGCGACGCCAATTCCTCGACCTTCTATTCGGCGCTGTCGAACGTCGACTTCGAGGTCGGCGACGGCAATCCGGCGGCCGCCGCCGTGCGCATGCACACGGCCCAGCACTCGAACCTGTCGCACATCGATTTCCGCATGGGTTCCGGGCTGGCCGGGGTCTACCAGGTCGGCAATATCGCCTACAACCTGCGCTTTTTCGGCGGCCGCTACGGCATCCTGGCCGAGAAGACCTCGCCGGCCTGGCAGTTCACGCTGCTCGACTCGACCTTCGACGGCCAGCGCGACGCCGCCATCCGCGAGCACGAAGCCGCCCTGACCCTGGCCAACACCGAAATCCGCAACACCCCGGTCGGGATCGAGATCGACCGCGGCTACGGCGACTGGCTGTGGGGGCAGGACCTGCGCCTGGAAAACGTGTCGAAGGCGGGTGTCGTCATCAGCAACGAGGACAACGTCTACACCCAGGTCGGCTTCGAGCGCGTCAGCGCGCGCAAGGTGCCGACCTTCGCGCGCTTCCGCGACAGCGGCAAGACGCTCCCCGGCAGCGGCACTGATTACCGGGTCGGCGAATTCAACCATGGCCTGAAGGTGGCCCAGGC
>JAKOOD010000453.1 GCA_022701635.1 Burkholderiaceae bacterium
ACGGCGCCGGCGAAGCGGCTCGAGTAGTTGCCGGCGGCGACCGACCAGGCATCCTTCTGGGTATCGAATTCGACGTTGACCGCGACCTGGTCCGGCTGCAGCCCGAACACGTCGGCCACCACCTGGGTGCACACGGTGCGGTGGCCCTGGCCGGCCGGCGCCGACGCGATCACGACGTTGATGCCGCCGAGCGGGTCGATGCCGACCGTGGCGGAGGCAATGGCGCCGTTCTTCGGGCCGGCCTTGGCGCGCGCCTCCTTGGGCAGCACCGTCGTGATGTAGCCCATGTTTGAGATCGACGGCTCGATGATGGCGGCGAAGCCGATGCCGTACAGCCGGCCTTCGGCGCGCGCGCGCGCGCGTTTCGCAACCAGGTCGGCCAGGCCGCCTTCGCTCTGCACCAGTTCCAGCGCGCGCTGGTAGTTGCCGGAGTCGATCAGGGCGCCGGCCGCGGCGCGGTAGGGGAAGGCGTCGGCCGGAATGAAGTTGCGGCGGTAGACCTCGACCGGATCGAGCTGCAGTTCGACCGCGATGCGGTGCATCAGGCGTTCCAGCGCGATGTACACCTGCGGGCCGCCGAAGCCGCGCACCAGGCCGGCCGGGGTCTTGTTGGTCAGGACCACGCGGTTGCGCACCGACAGGTTCTGGATCGCATAAGCGCCGGTCAGCACGCCGTGCATGCGGTAGAAGGTGGCCGGTTCCGGTGCGCGCAGGTAGCCGCCGACGTCGTCGAGCTGGTCGTAGTCGAGGGCCGTGATGCGGCCGTCGTTCTCGACCGCGGCGCGGATCGTCGACAGGCGGTTGGTCGCGGAGGTCAGGCCGGCCAGGTGCTCGAGGCGGTCTTCCACCCACTTGACCGGGGCGCCGGCCTTGCGCGAGGCCAGGCACATCAGCACCGCGTACTGGAACACCGCATGCTTGACGCCGAAGCTGCCGCCCGAGTCGCGGAAGGTGCGGTGGCGCAGCTTGTGGCCGGGCACGCGCAGGGCCAGCGCCATCACGGTGTGCAGCGAGAACGGCCCCATGAAGTTGGAGCTGACGTCGTAGCCTTCTTCCGCCGACAGCCAGTCGGCGACGACGACCGCGCATTCCATCGGCGTGCACGAGTTGCGCGGATAGCGCTGGGTCAGCGACACCACGTGCGGGGCCGCGGCGAAGGCGGCTTCCGGGTCGCCGTAGCGGAAACGGCGGTCGCTGACGACGTTGCTGCCGACACCCTCGTGCAGTACCGGTGCCTCGGCCAGGATGGCGTCGTCGATGGTGGTGACCGCCGCCAGCGGTGCATAGTCGACCAGGACCAGGTCGGCCGCATCCTCGGCCAGGTAGCGGGTGTCCGCGACCACGACCGCCACCGGCTCGCCGACGTAGCGCACGTGTTCGCGCGCCAGCGCCCACATCTCCATCTGCGCCTTGACGCCGACGACGAAGGGTTTCGACCAGTCGGCCAGGTCGGCGCCGGTGAGCACGGCGCGCACGCCCGGGGCGGCGTCGGCGCGGCTGCTGTCGATGCGGGTGATGGCGGCATGGGCGTGCGGCGAGCGCACGATGGCGGCGTGCAGGGTGCCGGGCTTGACGCCGGCATCGTCGCCGAACTCGCCGCGGCCGGTCAGCAGCGCCATGTCCTCGATGCGTTGCAGCGGGCGTCCGACGAAGGGGCTGTCCGGTGCCGCCGCTTGTGCCGGCGATACTGCCGGTGCCGCCTGCGTACCGTCGCCGGCGGCGGCTGGGTGGGTTTTCATTTCCATGTTATTGGCCTGTTGCTGGTGGCTGTCTCCGTAGAACCAGTATAGGGAGACGGGCACATCACGACAAATAATGTTTTTTTATCTTATCTATCAGTGTTCTAGATAGTTAAGGGTGATCCAGCGAGCGGGTTCAGTGCGCCTGCGGTTCCTGCGGCGCATCCAGCTTGCCCACGGTTTCCGGAATCACCAGCGCGCCGATCAGGAACACCACGCTGATCGCACCCAGGAACAGCGCCAGGGTGTGCGGGATGTCGCTGGGTAGCGGCGAAGCCAGCGACACGAAGGTCGGCATGATGCCGCCGATCGCAAAGCCGATGTTCCACGACAGCCCGGTGCCGGTGGCGCGGATGGTGGTGGGGAAGCGCTCGTTCAGGAAGATCAGCAGCGGCGCATAGCCGATGCTGCCGAGGGCGCCGAACGCGATCACGCACAGCGCCAGCTGTACCGTGTCGGTCACGCCGGGCATGTATAGCGCCAGGGCCGGCAGCGCGAACAGGCGCAGCACGCCGGTGCCCAGGAAAGCCTTCTTGCGGCCGATGAAGGTGCTCAGGTGGCCGACCGCGACCGAGGCGACGACCACCCCCACGCTCGACAGCATCAGGATGAAGCCGGCGGTCTCGCTCGGGGTCTTGTTGACGACCTTGAGGTAGGTCGGGAGGAAGCCCGAGGTCAGGTAGTAGCCGCTGCCGCCGCCGATGGTCAGCAGCAGGTTCACCAGCAGGATGTTGCGGTAGTCGCGCGAAAACAGCGTGCGCACCGGCGACACCGCCTTGGCACCGGCGGCCGGCGCGGCCGCGCCGGCATTGGCGGCGAGGTTGGCCGCTTTTGCGCGCGCCTTGGCTTCCTGCAGTTTCTTGAACATCGGCGATTCTTCGAGGTTGCTGAAGATGGTGATGCCCAGCACCGCGCTGATGATCCCGGTGAAGAACATGCAGCGCCAGCCCCAGTCGTCGAATGCGTCACCCGGGAACAGCGCCGACATGCCGTAGAAGGTCAGCGACGCGATCAGCGCGCCGATGCCGGCGCCGCCGCCGCCGATCAGGCCGGACACGGCGCCGCGGTAGCGCGGCGCCACCGATTCGGTGCCGATCGTGTGCGTGGCCGCGACCACGCCGCCGACGAACACGCCCTGGATCAGTTTCAGGATGATGAACAGGACCGGGGCCAGCACGCCGATGGTACGCACGGTCGGCAGCGCGCCGAAGGCGGCGGTCGAGACGCCGACGCCGACCATCGCAATGATCATCGCGCGCTTGCGGCCGTGGGTGTCGGCGAAGGAGCCGAACAGCGCCGAGCCGAGGGGGCGCATCAGCAGCGTGACGCCGAACGACGCATACACCGCCGCCAGCGACAGCATCGGGTGCTCGGAGGGGAAGAACAGCCTGCCGATGACGGGTGCCACGAACAGCAGGATGAACAGGTCGTACAGGTCGAGCGCCCAGCCCACGCAGGACGCTACCACGGCCTTGAGCACGTGGCGCTGCTGCTCGCGCTCGGCGATTGCTTCTTCATTCGTTACTACAGCCATGATCGTCTCCTTGTCATTCCCGGGGATATGGCGGTGCCCCGGGTGGGGTGGGGGACCGGTTGCCGCTGTGGTTCAGCGGTCTTCTGCCAGCGAGGTCGGGCGCTGGATACCGGCGGGGTGCCGTTGCGCCAGGATGGCGCCGGCGATTTTCTCGGCCATCATGATGGTAGGGATATTCGTGTTGGCGGACGGCAGGCGCGGCATCAGCGAGGCATCCACCACGCGCAGGCCGGCGACCTTGTGCACCCGTCCTTCGCTGTCGGTGACGGCGCTCCGCTCGTGCGCCGGCCCCATGCGGCAGGTGCCGCTGGCATGCCAGACACCGAACACGCTCTTGCGGATGAAGGCGTGCAGCGCGGCCTCGTCGGCCACCAGCGAGGCCACGGTCTGCCCGCCCGTGAGGAAGCGGTCGACCAGCCAGCGCCGCAGCGGGGCCGGGGTGTCGAGTCCCAGGCCCAGGATTTTGGTCAGCCAGGCATTCGCCGGCGTGTAGCG
>JAKOOD010000464.1 GCA_022701635.1 Burkholderiaceae bacterium
CCAGGTTCTGGTCGCTGCGGCCGTGGTAGGCCAGCGCCACGCCGAAGGGTTCGAGGCGGCGCGCGATGTCCTTGCCGATGCGGCCCAGGCCGACGATGCCGACGTGCTTGCCGGCCAGGCTGGTCGACAGCGGAAAAGCCGTACCGGCCCAGCGCCCGTCGCGCACGAAGCGGTCGGCCTGCGGCAGGCGGCGCAGCAGCGACAGCAGCGTGCCCACGCACAGCTCGGCCACGGCGGCGTTCAGCACGTCGGGCGTGTTGGTCACCACGATGCCGCGCCCGGCCGCGAGGCCGAGCGGGATCAGGTCGTAGCCGACGCCGTTGGTGGCGATGATCTCCAGCCCGGGGAGGCGCTCGACCAGCGCGGCCGGCACTTCCAGGTTGCTGCGCGTGACCACGCCGCGGATGCCGGCGGCCAGCGCCGGGTCGCGTTCCAGGTCGGCCACGGACAGGCAGCGGAACTCGGCGTCGATCTGCGCCTGCACCTCGGGCGGAAACGCACCGATCTGCAGCAGGTCGACCTGCGGCTGCGCGCTCATCGGCCCGTGGCGGCCGGGCCGATTTCCAGTTCGAAGGTGGCCACGCCGTCGACGCCGCCGCGCACGCGGTCGCCCGGGTTCAGGGCGTCGACGCCGGACGGGGTGCCGGTGTAGATCAGGTCACCGGGCGCCAGCGCGACGAAGCGCGACAGGTAGGCGATGACGTCGGCCACCGGCCAGATCATCTCGTTGAGGTTGCCCTCCTGCTTGCGCTGGCCATTCACCTCGAGCCAGATACCGGCGTCAAGGGGGTGGCCGACCGCGCTCACCGGCTGCAGCGGGCTGCACGGGGCCGAGGCGTCGAAGCCCTTGGCCATGTCCCACGGCCGGCCGTCCTTCTTGGCGATCGCCTGCAGATCGCGCCGGGTCAGGTCGAGGCCGACGCCATAGCCCCACACCAGCTCGAGCGCCTGTTCCGGCGCGATGTCGGTGCCGCCGGCCTTCAAGGCCACCACCAGTTCGACTTCGTGGTGCAGTTCCTGCGTCGACGGCGGATACGGCACGCTGCCGCTGGCCGGCACCACGGCATCGGCCGGCTTGGTGAAGAAGAACGGCGGTTCGCGGCTCGGGTCGCTGCCCATTTCGCGGGCGTGGGCGGCGTAATTGCGGCCGACGCAGAACACGCGACGCACAGGGAAGGTCTGGTCGGAACCGGCCACGGCGAGGGCCGGGGTGGCGGGCGGGGTAATGACGAAGGCGGTCATGCTGATCCTTGTAAAGACGATGGTCCGGGCGCCTGTGTCTCGGGCGCATCGGAAAGCGTATCACAATCGACATCTTTGCGAGGATCGGTGCAATAAGCGCGTCGCCCCGCACGGAGCACATCGTCCCCGGACCAAGCACGTCGCCCCCGCGAAGGCGGGGGCCCAAGTTTGCGTGAACAGCCTGCAGCAAGCGCTGTGGCTTCGCAACGAACTTGGGCCCCCGCCTGCGCGGGGGCGACGTTGATTGATGGTGCTACGGTGCCGGCAATAGCGATTTCAGCAGGCGACGATCAGAACTCTTCCCAATCGCTTTCCACCACATCGCGCGCAGGCGCCGGCTTGGTTGCCGGCTTGCTTGCAGGCTTAGTTGCCGGCTTGCTTGCAGACTTCACGGCCGATGTTGCAACCGGCTTGGCCGCCGCCGGCGCGGCAACCGCGGGCGCAGGCGCACGCTTGGCAGCCGCCGGCTTCGCAGCCGCCAGACGCGGCGCAGCCGGTGCCCTAATCGGCGCCCGCTGCACGGCCACGCCACCCGCATGCGCATCCAGGCGGAACACCGCCACCGCCTCGGTCAGGCGGGCCGCCTGCTCCTGCAGCGACTGCGACGCCGCCGCGGCTTCCTCGACCAGCGCCGCGTTCTGCTGGGTCACGCCATCCATCTGCGTCACCGCCTCGTTGACCTGCTGGATGCCGGCGCTCTGTTCCTGGCTGGCCGAGCTGATCTCGTTGAGGATGTCGGCCACGTGGCGCACGCTGGTCACGATTTCTTCCATCGTGGCGCCGGCGTCCTTCACCAGGCGGCTGCCGGCTTCGACGCGGTCGCTCGAATCGCCGATCAGGCCCTTGATTTCCTTGGCCGCCGCGGCCGAACGCTGCGCCAGGCTGCGCACTTCGCCCGCCACCACGGCGAAGCCGCGGCCCTGTTCGCCGGCACGGGCGGCTTCCACCGCCGCGTTCAGCGCCAGGATGTTGGTCTGGAAGGCGATGCCGTCGATGACCGCGATGATGTCGACGATCTTGCCGGAAGCGGCGTGGATCTGTTCCATCGTCCGCACCACTTCCTGGATCACCTGGCCGCCGCGTGCGGCCACGCCGCTTGCGGTATCGGCCAGGGTGTTGGCCTGGCGCGCGTTGTCGGCGTTCTGCTTGACGGTCGAGGTGAGTTCTTCCATCGACGATGCGGTTTCCTCCAGCGAGCCGGCTTGCTGCTCGGTGCGCGCCGACAGGTCGAGGTTGCCGGCGGCGACTTCCGACGACGCGGTGGCGATGGCATCGGTGCTGCTGCGCACGGTGCCCACGGTGGCGACCAGCTGCTCGTTCATGGTCTTCAGCGCCTTCAGCAGCTGGGCCACTTCGCAATCGCCCTTGGCGTCGACCTTGCTGGTCAGGTCGCCGGCGGCGACGGCGTTGGCGACGTCGAGCGCATGGCGCACCGGGCGCGTGATCGATACCGTGATCCAGCGCGCCAGCAGGGCGGCGCCGGCCAGGATCACCAGGCCGAGCACGATCATCAGGGTACGCGTCTGTTCATAGGTATGCTGGGCCTCGAGCGCCTTCTTCTGCGCCAGCTCCTTCTGCACCGCGATCTGCTCGCTGACCGCTTGCTTGAGCGCTGCCAGCGCCGGACGCAGTTCCTTGATCAGGTAAGCCTTCGCTCCGGCGACGTCGCCGGCGTCGATCAGGCGGACCAGCTCTTCCTGGCCTTTCAGGTAGCGGGCACCGGCTGCCTGCTGCTTGGCCAGCACCTCGCGCGCCTTCGGATCGTACAAGGCACTGTCCAGCTTCTGCAGGATCGCTTCGATTTCCTTGCGCGAGGAACTGATCTCCTCGACCTGCTTGGCGCGGTCGACCGGGTCGTCGTTCAGCAGCATGTTGCGTACCGCGAGGGCGATATCGCTGATTTCAGTCTGCATCCGCGTCGGCAAGTCGATGCGCGGCATCCGCTGGTTGACGATCTCGTCGGTACCGGCATTGACGCGCCCCAGCATGACCGTTCCCTGTCCGACCATGAAGACCAGGGCTGCGCAGATCGCGCCAAACCCAATGGCCAGACGCGTTCCGATTTTTAGATTTCCGATGTTCATTCTTATCTCCGCTTGAATCCGATTCGAGACGGCACTGTTGGCTGCCGTATTTACTACTAAGCAATTTACGGCTCAGTATGGTCTGGACTCAATGGCTAAGAATTAACACATGGCAATAATTTGCAGATATTACGGTTGCAATGCAACAATTTGGTGCA
>JAKOOD010000487.1 GCA_022701635.1 Burkholderiaceae bacterium
CCTGAAGGCTCGGTTAGACGCTCTACGCCCACAGCCTGTCCCCACCCAGCTCGAGCTGGGTGAGGTACAGGCGCACGTCGAATTCGAGCTGGTGGTAGTCCGGCTCCATCCAGCAGCAGAGCTTATAAAAAGCCTTGTCGTGCTCCTTTTCCTTCAGGTGCGCCAGTTCGTGCACGGCGATCATGCGCAGGAACGCGGGCGGGGCGTCGCGGAACACGGTGCCGATGCGGATCTCGCGCTTGGCTTTCAATTTACCGCCCTGGACGCGCGAAATCTGCGTGTGCAGGCCGAGCGCCTGCTGCACGATGGCGATCTTGCTGTCGTATTCGACCTTGGTCACCGGATCGGCGTTGCGCAGGTATTCACCCTTCAGGTCCTGCACGTAGCCGTACAAGGCCTTGTCGGTGCGGATGGCGTGGGCGTCCGGGTAGCGCTGGCGCAGGTGGTCGGCCAGGCGGTCGTCGTCGATCAGGCGGCGGACCTGGGCCAGCAGGTGCTCGGGATAGGCGCCGAGGTAGGTCAGGTGGGCGGGGGAGGGCACGGATGGAGAATGCGGATAAAAGCGCACTCTAGCACAAGGAGACGAAGGCGTTGGCGGCCAGGATGCGAGGGGAAGACCGCGCCCGGTGACGAGCGGCGCGGACGATCCCGATGCAGATGATGCGGATGATGGATCAGGACAACGGGGCTGCTGGTCGATGCTTGCCTTATTCCTCCTTGCTGTTGCCCTGGCGGTTGCCGGGCTTGGCCGCCGCTGCGGCGCGGTTGGCCGATTGCCGGCTTTCCCCGCCCTTGCGGCCGATGTCGGCCATGTGGGCGCGGTTGCGGCTGACCACTTCCCCGCCTTTCTGGCCGGCGCGGCGCGCCTCTTCCGAGTCGAACTCGTGCGCCGTACCCTTCTGGTGGGCGGCCTGGCCACCCTTGCTGGCGATTTGACGCTGCTGGTTCTGGTCCATCGCTGCGAAACCGCGCTTGGCAGGCTGGCTTTTCTGCTCGCTGCCGCCCGAGCCTGCAGCGCTCTTGCCGCCGTCCTTGCTTGTCGCCATATCGATCTCCTTGTGCCTGTCGGTGAACAATCAAACCCGAGCGTCATGGATGCGCTCGTGCGTTTAGAGAGGCAGGGGATGCGATAGTTCCGCCGGCTTGGGAGCGGCGCACCAAAAAACGGCAGGGACAGTGTCACGATCCGGGAGTGCTCTATTGGCAATACGTGCGACAATGTCCAGCCCGACATTTTGCTGGCCCTCACGGGCTCTTCCCATGGCGTATCCTGAATATATCCTGACCTTGTCCTGCCTTGATCAGCGCGGCATCGTGCTGCGGGTCTCGGGCTTTTTGGCCGAACATGGCTGTAACATCATCGATTCCGACCAGTTCGGCGACGCCGAATCGAAGCTGTTCTTCATGCGCGTGCACTTCGCGCTGGAAGACGCGAACGTCGGCGACGCCGTGCTGCGCGCCGGCTTCGACGCCCTGTGCGCCAACCTGGATGCGAAGGGCGAGCTGCACGACACCGCGCGCAAGCCGCGTGTGATGTTGATGGTGTCGAAGATCGGCCACTGCCTGAACGACCTGCTGTTCCGCTACCGCAGCGGCCTGCTGCCGGTGGAGATTCCGGCCATCGTTTCCAACCACATGGAGTTCTACCAGCTCGCGGCCAGTTACAATATCCCTTTCCACCACTTGCCGCTCGAGGCCGGTGCCAGCGAATCGGCCAAGCGTGCCCAGGAAGCGCGCGTGATCGACCTGCTCGACACCCACCGGATCGACCTGGTCGTGCTGGCGCGCTACATGCAGATCCTGTCGCCGGAACTGTGTCAGGCACTGAAGGGAAGGGCAATCAACATCCACCATTCCTTCCTGCCCAGCTTCAAGGGCGCGCGTCCGTATGCCCAGGCCCACAAGCGCGGCGTGAAGCTGATCGGCGCCACCGCCCACTTCGTCACCGGCGACCTGGACGAGGGTCCGATCATCGAGCAGGACGTCGAGCGGGTCGACCATGCGATGAGCGTGGACGAGCTGACGGCGATCGGGCGCGATGTCGAGAGCGTCGTGCTGGCGCGTGCGGTCAAGTGCTTCGTGGAACACCGCATCCTGCTGAACGGCGACAAGACCGTCGTCTTCAACTGAACCCCAATATATAGAAAGCAGCTAGCACCCGATGGCCCTGAAAGCAACGATCTACAAGGCAGACCTGAACATTGCGGACATGGACCGCAACTACTACCAGGAACACGCGCTCACCATCGCGCGCCATCCTTCGGAAACCGACGAGCGCGTGATGATCCGCCTGCTCGCCTTTGCCTTGCACGCCGACCCGGCGCTCACCTTCGGCAAGGACCTGTTCGACGTCGAGGAACCGGCCCTGTGGCTGAAGGACCTGACCGGCGCCATCGACACCTGGATCGAAGTCGGCCAGCCCGACGAACGCCGCCTGATGAAGGCCAGCGGCCAGTCCAACCAGGTGATCGTGTACAGCTACAGCGCCACCAGCCACATCTGGTTCAAGCAGCTCGCCAGCAAGATCGAGCGCGCCAGGAAGATCACCATCATTAACATCCTGCCCGAGAGCAGCACCGCCCTCGAGCGCCTGTGCAGCCGCAACATGCAGCTGCAGTGCACGATCCAGGACGGGCAGGTGTGGATCACCGACGGCACCGAGACCGTGCAGGTGGAGCGCGAGACCCTGACGGCGCCACGTTGAGTGCCGGCTACGCCGCGTTGCGTGCCGTCTGCGCCGCTATAATCGTGAACTCGTCGTTCCCGCGAAGGCGGGAATCCATACTGAAGTACAGAATTCGGTTCATCTGAAGCGTCGTGGTGTAAAAAAATGCGGGCTACGGAAACGCAGCATGGCGGCAAGTAGCTCAGTGGGCTACTTGCCGCTTCCGCGGGAACGACGGTGGACTTATCACTTTTTGGGAAACGCCATGTTCAAACGTATCGCCCTGCTGGCCGCCGCCGGCCTGCTGTCCACCGCCGCTGTCGCCCAATCCCAGGTCCAGCCGTCTGTGAACGTCGTCGACCCGTGGATCCGCGCCACCGTCCCGGCCCAGAAGGCCACCGGCGCCTTCATGCAACTGAAAGCCGCCAAGGCGGCGCGCCTGCTGGCGGCCAGCAGCCCGGCCGCCGGCCGCGTCGAGATCCACCAGATGGAAATGCAGGGCCAGACCATGCGCATGCATGCGGTCGACGGCATCGACTTGCCGGCCGGCCAGGCCGTCAACCTGGCGTCCGGCGGTTACCACATCATGCTGCTCGACCTGAAGCGCCAATTGAAGGAAGGCGAGCAGGTGCCGATGACCCTGACGGTGCAGGGCGCCGACGGCAAGCGCGACAGCGTCAACCTGACGGTGCCGGTCAAGCCGCTGGCCTACAGCGCACAAGGCGGCCACTGAGCCCGCATTGAGCCGCCACTGGGCCGCTACCGGGCGGCCCGGGTTTCAGCGCGGGTCGCCGCCGGCGCGGTGCACGCCGCCCGAGCCAGCGACCGACTTGCGCACGCGCGGGTCGCCGTAGTACTCGACGTCGCCCGAGCCGGCGACCGACACGTTCAGCTCGTTGCGCGCCCACACCTTGGCGTCGCCCGAACCGGCGATGTTCACCTTGGCGTCGTCGCTGCGCACGCGCGCCAGGTCGACGTCGCCCGAGCCGGCGATCGACAGCGACAGGCTGCGCACGCTGCCCTCGTCGACGCGCAGGTCACCGCTGCCGCTGACGTTGGCGCGCAGATCGGCGCCGTCCGCCTTGCGCACATTGACGTCGCCCGAACCGCCGATGGCGATCTGCATGCGGTCGCCGCGCACCGCGTCGGCATCGATGTCGCCGGAGCCGGACACCGACAGCCGCTCGATGGCGCGCGCCTGGACGATGAACTTCAGGTTGCGCGTCTTCGGCATCATGCGGTCCTTGGCGCGGATTTTCAGCGTGCCGTCTTCCACCACGGTTTCGATCAGCGGCAGCAGGTTGGCGTCGGTCTCGACCGTGATGCCTTCGCGGCCGCCGCTGCGGATCTCGACCTTGCCGGGCAGCGACAGCGCGACGCCGCTGAAAGCCCCCAGCTCGCGCGCCTGGCGCTGCACGTTGCCGTTACCCTGCACCTGTTCGCCCTTGCTCCAGTCCCAGTCGCGGGCCTGGGTGGCAGGGAGGGCAAAGGCGGCACCAAGGGCGAGGACGCAGGCGGCGGCGAGCAGGCGGTAGTGCGGGCGGGTCGTGTTCATCTGGTTATCTCCGTGAAAAGTGATTGGACGTTTGCATCCTAGGCAAACGGGCCGGTGCATGCGCGGAGTTTGCGACGAAGTGCGCAATTGCCACACCAGAGTGCCGCCGGCTGGAGCGAACGGTACGCCGTCCAGTATGATACGAGCCTTCCGATTGACCCTTGATGGATTAGAGAACAGACATGGCAGCCGAAGAAGTGACATTCGACCAGGTGGCAAAAGCGGCAAGCGGGCTGCGGGACGCGGGCGAGGCGGTGACGCTCGACGCGCTGCGCGCGGCACTCGACGCCGATGGCGTGCAGGCGACGGCGGGCACCGTCTACAAGCACCTGGCCGACTGGCGCGCGGCGCATGTACCGGCCCCGTCCGCCCCCGCGGCGGAACTGCCGCCGGCATTGCTGGCGGGCCTGGCCGACTGGGCGCGCCAGTTCGCGCACGAGGCCGGCGCCGCCGACCGCGAAGCGCTGGCCCGCGCCGGCGACGACATGCAGTCCCTGATCGAGGCCGGCGACGAACTGGAAGCCGCACGCGCCGAACTCAGCGGCCAGGTGGCGGCGGCGTCGGCCGAACGCGACGAGATGCTGGCCCAGCTGGCGGACCGCGACGAAACGATCGAGCGTCTGACGGCCGAGCTGAGCAACGCCAAGCAGGTGGCGATGGATGCGCTGGTCGGCAAGGCCAAGGACCAGCTGGCGATCGAAGGCAAGGATGCCCAGCTGGCCGACCTGCGCGCCCAGATCGAACGCAACGTGACGGCCGCCGCGACGCTGTCCGATGCGCGC
>JAKOOD010000495.1 GCA_022701635.1 Burkholderiaceae bacterium
CGCGCCGCGTGACGCTGGAGCGCATGGGCCTGTATGCGGCGCCGTCGTACATCGCGCGCCGCGGCCTGCCGGAACACCCCGACGATCTGTTGCAGCACGATTTGTTGTGCGTCCTCAGCCGCAGCGGCGGTCCGGTGCCGTGGGTAGTGCAGCGCGGCAAGGTCGAATGGAAACGCGAACTGCGCGCACGCCTGACCGCCAATTCGCCGGAGCTGCTGGCGCGCATCGCCTCGAGCGGCATGGGCATCGCCGCCAGTTCCGATCTGTTCGTCGCGTCCTACCTGCAGAAGGGCGAGCTGGTGCGGGTGCTGCCGGAGTGGGAGATGCCGACCGCGACCGGCTGGGCGGTGTTCCCGGGGCGGCGCCTGATGCCGGCCAAGACCCGCGTGTTCCTCGACATGATGGAGGAGATGTTCTGCAAGGCGCAGGCGGGGAAATGAGGCGCGGGACCTTGCGGCTAAGCCCCGAACCTGCCCGACATCGACGCCGGCGAAGCGTTCCGGGACTGCTTCAGGCGGCGGCGCCGCTGACTGGGGTTATTTAGGCTTGTTGCCCATCACCTCGCCCAGCACCACCTTGCGTTCCGGCGCCCAGTCGGCGTTGAAGGCGATGGTGTCCTGCTGGAACAGCATGACGATGGTCGAGCCCAGCAGGAAGCGGCCCATTTCTTCTCCTTTTTTCAGGACGATGTCCTGGTCATCGTAGGTCCACTCGCTGATCTTTTGCGGACGCTTCGGATTGACCACGCCATGCCACACGGTGGCCATGCTGCCGACGATGGTGGCGCCGACCAGCACCAGCACGAAGGGGCCGACTTCGGCGCTGTCGAACACGCACACCACGCGTTCGTTGCGCGCGAACAGGTTCGGCACGCCGCGTGCGGTGGTCGGATTGACCGAGAACAGGGCGCCGGGCACGTAGATCATGCGCGTCAGCTTGCCGTCGCAGGGCATGTGCAGGCGGTGGTAGTCCTTGGGCGACAGGTACAGGTTGGCGAAGCTGCCGTGGCGGAACTGCGCCGCCAGGGTGGCGTCGCCGCCGACCAGTTCGGTCGTGGTGAAGCGGTGCCCCTTGGCCTGCAGGATGTGGTGGTCGTCGATCGCGCCGAACTGGCTGATGGCGCCGTCCACCGGGCACACGAAGTCGGCCTGCGCCAGCGGACGCACCCCGGGCCGCAAGGGGCGCGTGAAGAATTCGTTGAAGCTGCTGTAGCTGGCGATGTCCGGGTTTTCCGCTTCCGCCATGTTGACGCCGTACTTGCCGACGAACCAGCGGATCAGCCGGGTCGTCATCGAACCGCCCTTGGCACCGGCGACACGGCCGGCAAAGGTGGTGAGGCGCTGCTTCGGCAGCAAATATTGCGGCAAGACTTTGAAGCGATCGGACACGGTAACCCTCGTGATGTTGACCAGTCAATTATAACGGGGGCAGTGCACGGGTGGACAGTTTTGGCGCCCGTCGACCGCCGGAACCGACATGCATATCAAATAAATTTACCTAAAAGCAATAAAGCAACAGGTGCTGGAGGAGAATCCCACCAGGCCTTGAATCGGTACGACGCAAGCTGGAGCGGCATGCGCTGTGTAAGTTCAGCACGGCGACCCTGGAAATGAAGTTCTGAGCATGCGCATCACGCCGGCGCGCGCTTGCGCAGCACGCGCCACGCAATCCCGATCGCCAGCGCCTGCATCGCCGCGCACAGGTAGAAACTGCTGCCGACGCGCCAGTCGGCCGGCGGCAAGTGGCTCACCGCGCCCAGGATCGCGGTGCCGACCAGCGGCATGATCACCAGCGCCAGGCTGCTGATCGATTGCAGCGAGCCCATCAGTTCGCCCTGTTCGCGCGGCGTCGACGACTTGGACACGATGCCCTGCAGCGCCGGCCCGGCGGCGAACGACAGCAGGTTGCACAGGATGATCACGTACATCAGCCAGCCCTGGGTGGCCAGTCCGTACAGCAGGAAGGCGCAGGCGCCCGAGCTCAGTCCCAGCAGGGTCAGGCGCACCTCGCCGATACGCCGGATCAGGAAGGCCAGCAGCCCGGCCTGCACCACGATCGAGGACAGGCCGACGCAGAACAGCGCCAGGCCGTTGTCGGCCGGCCCCCAGCCGAAGCGGAAGCTGGTGTACAGGACGAAGGTCGATTGCAGCGTCATCTGGGCGAAGGTGACCAGCGTGAACACCACCACCAGGCCGCGGATGTCGCGCCGGCGCACCAGGCGCAGCAGCGCCGCGAACGGGTTCATGCGCGACCACTGGAGCGGGGCGCGCCGCTCCGGCGCCAGCGATTCCGGCACCGCCACCCAGCCGTAGATGAAGTTCGCGGCCGACAGCGCGGCGGCGACGTAGAAGGGCAGGTGCAGTCCGACGTTGCCGAGCAGCCCGCCCAGCGCCGGCCCGCAGATGAAGCCGAGGCCGAAGGCGGCGCCGATGCGGCCGAAGCTCTTGGCGCGGTTGTCCGGCGTCGAGACGTCGGACGCGTAGGCCGCGGCCACCGCCATGCTGGCCGACGAGGCACCGCCGATCACGCGCCCGATGAACAGGCAGGCCAGGTTCGGCGCCCAGGCGGTGGTGAGGAAGTTGATGCCCATGCCCGCCATCGAGTACAGCAGCACCGGGCGCCGGCCGACGCGGTCGCTGGCCATGCCGATCATCGGCATGAATACGAACTGCATCAGGCCGAACACGGCGCCGAGGATGCCGTACCACAGCGCCTGCTGCTCGCGGCCGCTGACGTATTCGCCGACCAGGGCCGGCAGCACCGGCACGATCAGCCCGACGCCGAGCATGTCGATGAAGACGCAGATCAGGACGAAATTCAGGTTGCCGGCCGGAGCCTTGGCAAAGGTCGCGCTGCTGGTCATGGGCTGCCTGTCGTGGAGACGGAGGGGCTTCATGGTAGCACCTTGGCAACGCCTTCTGGTTGTTGGGTCGCGACGCCTAGCGGCTCATGCGCCGCTCCATTCTTCCGCGAACACGCCGCGGAAGTCTTCCAGCAGGGCCAGGCGCTGCTCGCCCAGGCGGCGCCCGGCCGCGGTCTGCATCATGCCGGGCAGCCTGGCCAGCTTGACCGGGATATGGTCGAGCGAGTAGGCCTTGTCGTCGAGCGCGCGGTCCAGGCCGAGCGGGTCGCTGCCGTGGGCCAGGCTGCTGCCCATGCGGCCGGCGATGTAGAACATGCGCGCCAGCCCGACCGCGCCCAGACCGTCGAGGCGGTCGGCGTCCTGCACGATCTTCGCCTCGAGCGTGGTGGCGGGAATCGCGGCCGAGAAGCTGTGTGCCTCGATCGCGTGGGCGACGCTGTCCAGCCGCTCGGCCGGGAAACCGAGGCGCTGCAGTTCGGTGCGTGCCAGTTCGGCGGACAGGCGCGAGGCCTGTGCGCGGCGCGGGTCGTTCTTGGGGACGTTGACCAGGTCGTGCAGGTAGCAGGCGGCCAGCACGGCCAGCGTGTCGGCCTGCGCACCGGTTTCCGCATGGTGGCCGGCCATGATCGCCTGGGCGTTGCGCCAGACCCGGTCGAGATGGCTGGCGTCATGGGCGCCATCGTCGTCGGCAAGCCGTGCCGCCAGGGCGCGCAAGCGGTCGCGCCATGTGTCGAGTTCATGCATGGTGGGATTCCGCGGCGCGCTGCGACAGCGCGTCGGCTTCGAGGTTCTTGTGGCGTGGCACCCAGCGCAGGCTCAGGCTGGCGATGCGTGCGGACAGTGCGCGAACGGTGGCGCGGTAGATGGCCAGCGACGGTGCGGCAAACGCGTCCGGGCCATTGACATCGTCGATCACGACGCGGCTGTCGCCGTACACCGTCAATTCGTCGGCGCCGTGGGCGACCGCGGCTTCGAGCACGGCGATCAGGGCGCGGTACTCGGCTTCGCTGCTGTTGCCGTAGCCGGCCGGCCGGGCCAGCTCGACGGCGGCGCCGTCCGGTCCGCGCAGCACGGCGCCGATGCCGCACTGGCCCGGATTCGGACGGGCCGAGCCGTCGAACCAGGCGCGCCACGCGGTCGGGAAGCCGTCGTGGGCGCCGGCGCGGCGCGCCTTGTCGGCGGCGCGTTGCAAGGCGCGGGCGGCATCGCGTTCGTCCTGGGCGGCGCGCTGGGCCAGGCGTGCCGATACCAGGGTCGCGAGGCCGGCCTGGCCGGCTGCCTGTTCCAGCACCTGGCGCAGGGCTTGGTCGCCGCTCAGGCCGCGGGCCAGTGCGAGGCGGCGGCCGGCGGCGCGTTCGCTCTTGTAGGCGAGTTGTTCGAGATGTTCAGGATCGGGAAGTTGGTTCATGCCGAGAGGATAACAAAAAAGCGCCGGTATCCACGAGGGAACACCGGCGCAGCCTCTTTCAGAAGGTTATCGTCGCGCTCAGGGCGCGGGCATCAGCGCAGGCCAGGCATCAGCGGCGCCAGGCGTTGTCCGGGCGGCGGTCGTAGCGGTTCGGCACGCCATCGCCGTCGCGGTCGCGGTCGTAGCGGTTCGGGATACCGTCGCGGTCTTCGTCGCGGCGCGGGCTGTAGGCGTTGCGATCGTAGCCACGGTCGTGGCCGCGGTCGTAGCCGTGGCGCTCGTAGCGGTCGGGGATGCCGTCGCGGTCGCGGTCACGGCCGCGGTAATCGTTACCGCGGTAATCGTTGCGGTAGACCTCCCGGTAGCCGCCGCGGTAGCCGTTGTCGTACGGCGTCCAGCGCGCCGGCTCCATGGTCCAGCCGCCGTTGCGGGCGTACCAGGTGGGGGCGTTGTAGGCATAGCCCGCGCGTTCGGCAACCCAGTAGCCGGGCGCCCAGACGTGGCGCTGGCCGCCCCATTCCCAATGGCCCGGCGCCCACACGTAACCGTGGCGCGGTGCCGGGATGCGTTCGACCAGCGGCGCGGGCGGGGCGGTACCGATGAACAGGCTGACATTGCTGGCGGCCATCGAGGTGAGCGGTGCGGCGGCGGCGCCGACGGCGATCAGGGCGGCAAGGGCGGTGTAGGTGAGGCGTTTCATGTTCTATCTCCAGTCCGGAAATCGGATGGCTGAACTATAGCGCGCGCTACCGTGGCGTTGAAGGGGCGGAAAAGAAAGCTTACAAGTGATACAGATTCGGGTTTTTCGGCGATGCACGCTTGCCACAAAGCCTGTAGATAAAGGGACAACGCGCTTTCACGAAGAAGCGGGCGGGACCCGGCACGGCGGCCGGGTCCTGTGCCGCGGGCGCATCATCAAGCACCCTGGCGGGCGCGTTCGAGCGCCAGCGACTGCTGCTTCTCGGCCGCCGTCATGCGCTTGGCTCTGACCTTCACCACGGCCATGCTGGTCGGGGTCGCGATGCCGGCGGCCTGCGCTGCGGCCGGGGCTGCAACATGGGCCTGGGCCGGCGGAATCGCTTCCAGCGCGACGCTGGCTGCGCCTGCCATGCTCAGCGCGAAGAGGAAGGCGGCTTCCATGTTCTTGATGATGTTCATTTGCTGCTCCTTTGCGGGTGG
>JAKOOD010000545.1 GCA_022701635.1 Burkholderiaceae bacterium
AACGGCGGTTGATCGAGAAAATAGGAAAAGCGCTTGCACCGGGCGGGCGGTTCTTGTTCAGCGCACCTCGCCAGCGTTGTATCTGGAACGATGTGCAAACCGGGCAGGTGTCTCTGTCGCTAGGTAAGGTCGACTACGAGCGATTGCTCGCTGGTGCGCAAATGCGGCTGACGAACACCTACGTTGACGAAGGCGACAACCACTATTTCGAGGCAGTGTCAGCCCGGGCATAGTTGCGCAAGCGGCAGGTGCTCTCTGCGTTGACGCCAATAGCCAGGTCGTCTTCCGAGCCATGGCAGCTCACCATACGGCGTGGCATTGGGTGTTCGTCGGCGCTCAGTCGAAGAAGCGCATGCCGGCGTAAGGCTGCAGCCGGCAGGCTGCCAGCCGGCTGTGCAGATCGCCGGCATGGGCTTCGAGCTGGTGGCCGTCCGGATCGAGGAAGTAGAAAGAGTCGCCTTCGCTGCGGTTCTTGCGCCACTCGATCACGCCTTCACCCAGCAGGCGCGCGCGGAAGGCCGCGAAGTCCTGCTGGGCGATGGAAAAGGCGTAATGGGTGTAATCCGCCTGCGGCGGCACCACGGCGCGCGCCGGATCGAGCGACAGGCAGATCCATAAGTCACCCAGCGTCAGGTAGGCGCCGCCATCCCAGGCCGCGGCCGGCTTGCAGCCCAGCAAGTCGGTGTAGAACGCGAGGCTGCGTGCCACGTCGGTGACCGCCAGCGTCAGGTGATTCAATCCGGTCAGCATGGCGGCGCCTCCTGGCGGTCAGCAGTCGGTGGCCTCGACGAAGGCCGCGATCATCGCTTCCAGGCCGGCCTTGTCTTCCTCCGAAAAACGGTCCAGCGTCGGGCTGTCGATGTCGAACACGCCCACCAGCTTGCCGTCCTTGATCACCGGCAGCACGATTTCCGAATTCGAGGCCGAGTCGCAGGCGATGTGGCCGGGGAAGGCGTGCACGTCCGCCACGACCACGGTTTGACGCTCGACGGCGGTGGTGCCGCACACGCCGCGGCCGAACGGGATGCGGGCACAGGCCGGCTTGCCCTGGAACGGGCCGACCAGCAGGTCCTGGCCTTCGCCTTTCTTGCTGGGCACGGTGAGGTAGAACCCGGCCCAGTTCAGGTCGGCGAGGGTGTCGTAGACCAGGGCCGAGAATTGCGCAGCGTTCGCGGTCAGGTTGCGCTCGCCTTCGAGGACGCTGGTGACCTGGCGTACCAGCAGGGCGTAGTCGGGGCGGGTGCTGCGTTCGGGATTGATATGCATGGCGTTGAACGTGGACTTGTAGAAAGGCCGTATTTTAAGGCAGCGCGGCATTCGGCGCAGCGCGGGCGCCGGGTGGCGACCGGTAGGCGCGGCGCGCGCCGCGCACCAGCGCATGGTGGGTATCCGCCCAGTCGACCAGCGCCTTCATCGGCACCATGAAGGACTGCCCGAGCGCGGTCAGGTCGTATTCGACGCGCGGCGGCACTTCCGGGTACACGGTGCGGCGCACGAAGCCGTCTTCCTCGAGCCGCTTCAGGGTCTGCGACAGCATCTGCTTCGACACGTCGCCGAGGTCGCGCATCAGCTCGTTGAAGCGCCGCGTCCTGCCGTCGAGCGCATCGAGCACGAGCAGGCTCCACTGGTCGCCAATACGGTCGAGTACGTTCCTGATCGGGCAGGGATGGCCGATCGGATCGTCCTCGGCGGGGATGGGAACTGGGTGCATGGGGTATTCCGATGGGTTGAAGGTCATGGCGTGCTGACCTGATCATGGGGCGCTGACTTCTTGCGCGACATGCGCAGCCTAGCATAGGATGGCTGGACGGTCCATTTTCCGGACCGGCTCTCGATGTCAGACCAAAGGAAAATCATGGCACATATCGCCCTCATCGGCGCCTCCGGCAATGTCGGTACGCGCCTGCTCAAGGAACTGGCCGCGCGCGGCCACCAGATCACCGCGATCGCCCGCGATCCCGCCAAGATTCCGGCACAGCCGGGCGTCAGCGCCGTGCGCGGCGACGCCGCCGACGGCGCTGGCCTCGCCACCCTGCTGGCCGGCCACGATGCCGTGATCAGTGCGCTGCGCTTCCTGGATAGCGATGCCGCCGCCCTCATCGACGCCGTGCGCGCATCCGGCGTCAAGCGTTACCTCGTGGTCGGCGGCGCCGGCAGCCTGCAGGTCGCGCCGGGCCAGCGCCTGATCGACCAGCCCGATTTCCCGGCCGCCTACAAGCCGGAAGCGGCCGCCGGGGCGGCATTCCTGGATACCTTGCGCCAGGCGGGCGACCTGGACTGGACTTTCCTGTCGCCGTCGGCGCTGTTCGTGCCCGGCGCGCGCACCGGCAAGTTCCGCCTCGGCAAGGACGACTTGCTGGTCGGCGAACAGGGCAGTTCGATTTCCTATGAAGACTTCGCGGTCGCGCTGGCCGACGAGATCGAACGGCCCGCGCATGTGCGCGAGCGCTTCACGGTCGGTTATTGAGGTGGCGGGCGCGGGCTGCGCCCTCAGCCGATGAACGAATCGAACTGCATGTCGAATTCCTGCAGCGCCTTCTGCGCATTCTGCATCTTCTTGCGGAACTCCGGCCCGCGCTGCAGCGCCAGCCCCACGGCCAGGACGTCGATCACGACCAGGTAGGCCAGGCGCGCCGAGATCGGCGTGTACGGGTCGGTGGCGAACACCAGGTCGATCGGAATCAAGACGGTGGCCATCTCGGCCAGCTGGGTGCCCGAGGGCGCCAGCACGATGACGTCGGCGCCGCCGCGGCGCGCCAGCTTGGCCGAGCGCACCAGCGCCGGGTTGTTGCCGCGCTGGGAGATCGCCACCAGCGCATCGCCCTCGCGCAGCAGGGCGGCGGCGATCGCGTGGATGGCCGGGTCGGTGTACGACACCGTCGGCACGCCCGAGCGGAAGAATTTATGCTGGGCGTCGGCGGCAACGAAGCCGGACGAACCCTGGCCGTAGAACTCGATCTTCTTGGCGCGCGACAGGATGTCGAGCGCCTTCTGGATCAGCTCCGGTTTCAGGTTGTTGCGCAGGTCGAGCAGGGTGTTGATCGAGCGGCTGCAGATTTTATTGACCAGGTCGGCCGCCAGGTCGTCCTGCGACGGCTGTTCGCTGGTGCCGGGCAGCGCCAGCGCCAGGCCTTGGGCCAGCTTGAGCTTGAATTCGTGCCAGCCTTCGTAGCCGAGCGTGCGGCAAAAGCGCACCACGGTCGGCTCCGACACCTGCGCGCTCTTGGCGAGCGCGGTGATGTTCTGGCTGACCGTGGCGCTGGGCGCGGCCAGCACGGCAAGGGCGACCTTGCGCTCGGACTTGGACAGCGAGTCGAGCTGGGTGCGGATCGAATCGAGCAGCAAGGCAGTCTCTCTTTACTCTCTTTAATCTTCCGGCAGCGCTTCTTCGCGCCACTGCAGGCCGTCGCGGCCGATCAGCGCGCTCGATGCGGCCGGGCCCCAGGTGCCGGAAGTGTAGGGCACCGGCGTGGTGTCGTCCTGCTCCCAGTGGTCCAGGATCGGCTCGACCCATTCCCAGGCCGCTTCCAGTTCGTCGCCACGCATGAACAGCGTCAGCTGGCCGCGCAGGACGTCCAGCAGCAGCCGTTCGTACGCTTCCATGCGCGGACCGCCGAACTGTTCGCGGAAGTCGAGTTCGAGCTCGGCCTGCTTCAGGCGCATCGAGTCGCCCGGGGTCTTGGCCATCAGGTTCAGCGACAGGCCTTCGTCGGGTTGCAGGCGGATCACCAGGCTGTTCGGCTGGAAGCTCGAATTCGGCTGGTTGAAGATCGAGTGCGGGATCTGCTTGAAGCGCACCACGATCTCGGCCAGGCGGTCGGCCATGCGCTTGCCGGTGCGCA
>JAKOOD010000546.1 GCA_022701635.1 Burkholderiaceae bacterium
GCCAGCTTGCCCAGGCTGCCGCCCAGCACCGCGACTTCCAGCCCCAGGCGCACCCACTCGTCGCGCTGGGTGTGCCAGGCGCTATCGGCCACGCGCAGGCGCAGCTCGCCGGCCACGCGCGCCGACACCGCGGCGCCATGTCCTCCCATCACCGCCAGCGTGCCGACCGCGCCGCCCAGTTGCAGCTGGAGGGCACGCGCGGCCGCCGCGCGCAGCTGGGCACGCGCACGGACCAGCGGCGCCAGCCAGCCGGCCGCCTTGAAGCCCAGGCTCGTCACCTGGGCCGGCTGCAGCAGCGTGCGCGCCAGCACCGGCGTGGACAGATTCTCCTGCGCCAGGCGCAGCAAATGCCCGGTCAGCTCCCGCAGGCCGTCGTCGAGCAGGCGCAGGGCCTCGCGCGTGACCAGCACCATCGCCGTGTCGATCACGTCCTGGCTGGTGCTGCCCCAGTGGACGTGGCGCGCCGCATCCGCGTCGTACAGCGCCACGGTGTTCTGCAGCTCCTTCACCAGCGGGATGGCGAGGGCACCGGCCTTGCGGCCGGCCCGCACCAGCGCCGGGATGTCGTACAGCTGGGCCTTGCAGACGGCGCCGATGGCGCTGGCCGCGGAGGGCGGAATCAGGCCCTCGGCCGCCTGGGCACGCGCCAGCGCCGCCTCGAAGGCGAGCATGCCCTGCACCACGGCGTCATCGTCGAAGGCGGCGATCATGTCGGGCGTGGTCAGGAAACTGTCGAAGATCGATGCGCTCATGGCCGGCCCCCTGCGTTGATCAGGCGGCCATCATACATAATCGAAGAAGGGCGTCTCGTTCTCGCCCTGCATGCGGATGTCCCAGCGGTATGCGCCGTCGCCGCTACGGCGCGCCACCAGCAGCGCGCGGCGCGCTTCCGGTACCTGGTTCAGGATGGTCGACTGGGCCAGGCCGGCGTCGTCTTCCAAAAACACCGCCGTGAACTGGTGCTTGACCAAGCCGCGTGCGAACACGGTGATGTAGGCCAGTGGCTCGCCGCGGCCAGCCTGCGGCGCCGGGACGCGCATGCTGAATTCGCCGCCGTCGCCGCTCGGCATGCGGCGCAGGCCCGGGATCAGCTGTTCGGTCTCGAGGCCGGCGCCTTCCGGGGTCCAGGCTTCCACCTGGGCGTCGTTGATCGGGTTGCCGTCGCCGTCGTAGATGCAGCCGCTGAGCTGGATGCTGTGCGCCGCGGTCTTCAGGTTGCCCGGCAGGCCGGTATCGACGAGCCATTGCCAGGCTTCGTGCGAGAACGGGCCGATGGTTTGCGAGGTCGTGATCTTACTGCGCGTCATTTTGCTCATGCTGTTCTCCTTACAGGCCCATCGGGGTGGCGTCGCGTCCGCGCAGGACGATATCGAATTCATAGCCCAGCATCTCGGCGCCGACCGTGTGCTCCAGGCTGAACTTCGAGATCAGGCGCTGGCGCGCCGCTTCGTCCGGGATGCTCTGGAAGATCGGGTCGTAGTCGAACAGCGGGTCGTTCGGGAAATACATCTGGGTGACCAGGCGCTGCGCATACACGTTGCCGAACAGCGAAAAGTGGATGTGGGCCGGGCGCCAGGCCTTGTCGTGGTTGCCCCAGGGGTAGGGGCCGGGCTTGATCGAGACGAAGCGGTAGCGGCCGTCGTCGTCGGTCAGCATCTTGCCGAGGCCGTAGAAGTTCGGGTCGAGCGGCGCGGCGTGCTGGTCGCGGCTGTGCCAGTAGCGGCCGGCGGAATTGGCTTGCCAGACTTCAACCAGCGAATTGCGCACCGGTTTGCCGTCTTCGTCGGTCACGCGGCCGGTGACGACGATTTTCTCGCCGAGCGGCTCGCCGCCCTTGCCGTGCAGGGTCAGGTCGGTATCGTTGGGCAGCAGGATGTGCGGGCCGGCCTGGATGTTGCGGCTGGCGGGAATCGGCGCCTCGATGCGCAGGTTGGGCTGCAGCGGGCCGCGCTTGACGGTCGATTTATAGGCGGGATAGACGAGTTCGGGCCAGACGCCCGGTTCGACGGGATCGAATTTCACAGCATGTCTCCTTCGTGAAGTATTGTTGAAGCGCCCGACGATGGTAGGAAACGCTTGTGCCGTCGACAAGCCGTCCATGTCGGGTGGCGTTCACTCTGCGACCACTTTGTGCGATACTCGCACAAAACAGGGGGCAATTTGCAAGTGAGCCAAGATGACGACGCTGCGCCGCTGGCGCGCGACCTGGTCGGCGGGCTGGAAAAGGGATTGAAAGTCATCGAAGCCTTCGACCAGGAACGCGCGCGCCTGAGCATCGCCGAGGTGGCGCAGGCCACCGGGCTGACGCGCGCGGCGGCGCGGCGCTACCTGATCACGCTGACCCACCTCGGCTACATGCGCCACGAAAACAAGTTGTTTTCGCTGACGCCGGCCGTGCTGCGGCTGGGCCAGTCCTACCTGCATTCGGCGCGCCTGCCGCGCATCGCCCAGCCGGCGCTGTACCGGCTGGCCTATTCGCTGGGCGAGGCGGCCTCGGTCGGTGTGCTCGACCACGACCAGCTGGTCTGTGTTGCCGCCGTCAGCGCCGGCCGCTTGGTATCGGCGACACTGCAGCCGGGCACCCGGGTGCCGGCCTACTGCACCGCCAACGGACGCATGCTGCTGGCCTTCCTGCCGCAGGCCGACATCGAACGCTTCCTGGCCCAGGCCGCGCCCGAGCAGATCACCCAGCACACCATCGTCGACAAGGAGCGCCTGGCGCTCGAGATCGCACGCGCGCGGGCGCAGGGCTATGCGCTGGTCGACCAGGAGCTGGAACTGGGCTTGCGGACGATTGCGGTGCCGCTGCGCAACTTCCGCGGCGAGGTGGTGGCGTCGATGAACGTCAGCGTGCATGCGGGGCGCTTGCCGGCCGAGCAGTTGGTGGAGCATTGCCTGCCGGCGCTGATCAAGACCCAGGTGGAATTGGGGGCGATGCTGTAGGACCGGTGCGGTTCCGATGCGCTTGCGCTCACTTCGTATGCATGATTCGAACCCATGGTTGGCACTCTTGCATTCCGGTTCGAAGTAAAACTTCTTCAACGTCCACTTGCCGTTACCGTTCTTCTTGAAGTCGCGATGCTCGTGCCGAATTCATTGGTGCTCGGGTCGGTATTTACAGCGTGAATCGCAGCGGTAGCCCTTGTGTATCGGCGTGCTCCGGGTTGGGTGGCCATAGCCGGGGCAGACACGGAAAAATGCGTTTTTCGCGTGCTGAACAGAATGCTATCAGCGCCATTAACATTCACCATCCCACGAATGCCCAAAATTCCCTATAATTTCGTCAAATTTATCCATTAAACAGGAGTGAAGAATGAGTGTAGACAAGACCCCCGGCAAGTGTCCGTTCCACGCCGCTGCCGGTACCGGCACGACCAACCGTGACTGGTGGCCGAAAGCGCTGCGTCTCGATTTGCTGGCACAACATTCCACCAAGTCCAACCCGATGGGTGGCGACTTCGATTACAAGGCCGCCTTCAACAGCCTCGACCTGGCAGCGGTCAAGGCCGACCTGGCCCAAGTGATGACCGACTCGCAGGAATGGTGGCCGGCCGACTTCGGTCACTACGGTGGCCTGTTCGTGCGCATGGCCTGGCACAGCGCCGGCACCTACCGCATCGGCGACGGCCGTGGCGGCGCGGGCCGCGGTCAGCAGCGCTTCGCGCCGCTGAACAGCTGGCCCGACAACGTCAGCCTGGACAAGGCGCGCCGGCTGATCTGGCCGGTCAAGCAGAAGTACGGCGAAAAGATCTCCTGGGCCGATCTCATTATTTTGACGGGCAACGTCGCCCTCGAAACGATGGGCTTCCAGACCTTCGGCTTTGCCGGCGGCCGCCAGGACGTGTGGGAACCCGACCTGGACGTGTACTGGGGCCGCGAGAACAAGTGGCTGGGCAGCGATGAGCGCTACACGGTCGGCTCGCCCGGTGTCGAAGGCAGCGGCGTGATCGACAAGGATGACGACAGCGAGATCAGCCACTCGCGCGACCTCGAGAACCCGCTGGCGGCAGTGCAGATGGGTCTGATCTACGTGAACCCGGAAGGCCCGGACGGCAAGCCGGACCCGGTCGCGTCGGCACGCGACATCCGCGACACCTTCGGCCGGATGGCGATGAACGACGAGGAAACGGTCGCGCTGATCGCCGGCGGCCACACCTTCGGCAAGACGCACGGCGCCGGTCCGTCCGAGCATGTGAAGGAAGAGCCGGAAGGCGCCGGCCTGCATGCCCAGGGTTTCGGCTGGCATAACTCGTTCGGCACCGGCAAGGGCCCGGACACGATCACCAGCGGCCTGGAAGTGACCTGGACCAGCACCCCGACCCAGTGGGGTCACGATTACTTCACTTATCTGTTCGCACATGAGTGGGAATTGACGCGCAGCCCGGCTGGCGGCTACCAATGGGTGGCAAAAGATGGCGAAGCGACCATTCCGGATGCGTACGACGCCGACAAGCGCCACCGCCCGACGATGCTGACCTCGGACCTGGCCCTGCGCATGGACCCGGCCTACGAGGCGATCTCGCGCCGTTTCCTGGACAACCCGGATCAGTTCGCGGACGCCTTCGCGCGCGCCTGGTTCAAGCTGACCCACCGCGACATGGGCCCGCGAGCCCGCTACCTCGGCCCGGAAGTGCCGGCCGAAGTCATGATCTGGCAGGATCCGCTGCCGGCCGCCGAAGGCGAGCCGATCACCGAAGACGACGTCAGGGCCTTGAAGGACAACGTACTGGCGTCCGGCGTCGGCGTCGGTGAACTGGTGTCGACCGCCTGGGCCTCGGCCTCGAGCTTCCGCGGTTCGGACAAGCGCGGCGGCGCCAATGGCGCGCGGGTTCGCCTGGCGCCGCAAAAGGATTGGGCGGTCAACGAGCCGGAACAACTGGGTCGGGTGTTGTCCAAACTCGACGCCATCCGCGCCGAGTTCAACGCTGCGCAAACCGGCAGCAAACAGGTATCGCTCGCCGACCTGATCGTCCTGGCTGGTAACGCGGGTGTCGAAGCGGCGGCCAGGGCGGCCGGACACGATGTGGCGGTGCCGTTCACGCCAGGCCGCACCGATGCGTCCCAAGAGCAGACCGACGTGGAGTCCTTCCATGCGCTCGAACCGGTCGCCGACGCCTTCCGTAACTACGAGAAGACGCTGTACAGCCTGCCGGCCGAAGCGCTGATGATCGACCGTGCCCAGCTGCTGACGCTGACGGCGCCGGAAATGACCGTGCTGGTCGGCGGCCTGCGCGTGCTGGGCGCCAACACCGGCGGTAGCGAGGACGGCGTGTTGACGCAGTCGAAGGGCACGTTGACGAATGACTTCTTCGTCAACCTGCTCGACATGGCCACCGAATGGCGTCCGGCCACCGTGCCGGGCCAAGGCGTCGAACGCTTCGAAGGCCGCGACCGCAAGACCGGCGCGACCAAGTGGACGGCGTCGCGCGTGGATCTGGTATTCGGTTCGAATGCCCAACTGCGCTCCATCGCGGAGGTGTATGCCAGTGCCGACGCCGGCCGCAAGTTCGCCACCGACTTCGTGGCGGCCTGGACGAAGGTGATGGAGCTGGATCGCTTCGACGTGAAATGATGCCAAGGCTGATCCTGGCTCGGTAGTCCGGACCGACCGCCAGCTCGTGCGCCGCATGCGCCGGGCTGGCGGTCAAGGTAAAGCGTCGGTGACTATCTCAGCATTTTTGCCGGCGACCCGCACAAGCATCACCCGAGGCGTCAGCGACCGGGTGGTCGACGAAGCCCGGCAAGCGCCGTCGACCCTTCAAGCGACCTTGATAGCATCAACCCGGTCCGGATAGAACGCCAGGTAAGAGCTTATCTGTGCCGCTGCAGGAAACGGATGTTCATACGTCCATACGGCGTTCACGCTACGTTCTCCACCCGACGGAATACTGTAGTAGGCGCAATCTCCTTTGTAAGGGCAATACGTTGCATGTCCGGTGCGCTCGAGCTGATCCATGCGAACGTCGTCGCGCGGGATGTACAGGACAGCCGGGTAGCTTGCTTCTTTCAGGGAGAGCGCGCGCGTGCTGTCCGCAATCACCGTGCCGCCCAAGGTGACGGTAACGCGGCGAGATTCGGGCGTGATCGTGATCGGATGGTCCGGCCCGGGCAGTTTCATGGTCTTGTTCATACGGCACACGTCCAAAGAATTGATAGAAAATGCGCGGCAGATGATGCACTTGCCGCGTCACCCGTTGACCTCGATGTCACCGGAGCGACTGTCCGCGGTCAAAAGCAGACTACCACGGCTGCCCCCTGCCAACCCAACCAGACGCTCCCACTCGCGCGACATCCGATTGCTGGGCAGCGCCCGGCTTCAAGTGTGGATCAAGCCTTGTTGTCCAGTGCGGGGATGCCACTGCTACGGTCCGCATACGCGGCTTGGAAGCTCGGACGTTGCTGCCAGCGCTGCCAGTAGGCATCCAGAAACTCAAAACGCTCATCCAGCGGCGTGGCATTCACCGGGAACTTCGAGAATGCGATCGCTGTTGCCAGCGTGATGTCGGCGAAAGTAGGCGCGTCGCCTCCCAGCAGCCATTTGCGTCCGTCCGAAAGATGCTTGTCGACCAGTGCAGCGTGGGACAACGCTTCTTTGCGGCAGTGTTCGCCCCAGGCTTCGTTCTTCGTCAATTCGAGTTTGAAGCCGAGACCGGTATGCAGAACATGGAAGGCCGTGACGATGCGATACAGGATGTGGACCCAGATGCGGTTATCCCACATGTTGTCCAGGCCCTGTTCCAGCGGTGTCTCTCCCATGATCTTGCGGCCGGGGTAGGACTGGTCCAGGTAACGGACGACCGCCGCCGTTTCGGAGAGGGTGCTACCGTCCGCGAGCTCGAGGGTCGGTGTCTCACCCCATGCATTCATTTTCAAGTGACGCCAGCCACGCTGTTCACCGACTGACGTCATGTCGTAAATGGTCTCCTGGAACTGATCAGCGATCCCCTTTTCGTGCATGAACAGGCGCAGGCGTTGCGGGTTGGGAAAAGCCGACGGCGAGGTATAAACGTTCAGTTTGCTAGTCATTTTGGAAGTCCTTCAAGTGTGTCGAGGTGGAGGCCACACCGTGTACTGCTTGGGTAGCGAGGCCTTGGCGCGTTGTTGCTGAAGCAATGGACGTACTTTAATGCGTTGTTCCATGTCGATAAACAATGTGACAATCAATTAATTTATTACAGACGGTAATCAATATGGCCGCAGGCAACCCACTCCAGCTTGGCAGCATTGAACAGTTTTGTAGAGCAGCGGAGACCGGCAGCTTTACGGGTGCCGCCGAGATGCTCGGTTTGACGCCGGCTGCGGTCAGTCGGTCGATCAGTCGCCTCGAGCAGCGGCTCGGCGTACGTTTGTTTTTGAGGACGACCCGCGCCGTCAAGCTGACAGCGGAAGGCGCGCTCTATTGGAAGGAATGTCAGCGAGCCCTCGAGCAAATTACCGAGGCTGAGCGTGCCATCACGGGTGCGCAAAACGTCCCGAGTGGGCCGCTACGTATTAGCGTCAGTGCCGCTTACGGAACGTTTCGGCTGTTACCGCTGATGCCTGCGTTCACGACGCTGTATCCGCAGATCGATATCGAGATCAGTCTCTCGGACAAGATCATTGACTTCGTCGAAGAAGGCTTTGACCTGGCGATCAGGCTAGGCATCCCACAAGATTCACGCCTTGTCGCGTTCAAGCTCGAGGATGCAATGCTGGGGGTATTTGGTACGCCAAGCTACCTTGCGAAAAAAGGTGAGCCACGCAGTATTGATGATCTTGGTGAACACGATTGCATCCAATACATATCGCCAAATACAGGGCGCCCTCTGCAGTGGCTGTTCACCGATGAAGACGGTTCCTTGATCGAGAAACCGATAACGAGCCGAATGCGCGTACTGAACGATGCGTTGGGCGCTGTCGCCTGGGTGAATGCGGGGGGCGGCCTTTATCAAACCTACCGCTTTGCGGTGAGCGATGCCTTGAGGCGTGGTGACCTTGTCGAGGTCCTTCAAAAGCATGGCGGCCGCT
>JAKOOD010000549.1 GCA_022701635.1 Burkholderiaceae bacterium
GCGGCGCGGTCCTGTTCGACGTCATCTACACGCCCGAGCTGCCGGCGGTGTGGAGCGGCCCCGCGCGCGAGGCGGTCGAGAACGGCGCGCTGGCCTTCATCCTGAAGCTCGATGTGCGCATGCCCGGCCGCTACGTGATCAGCGGCCGCGTCGACGATGCCGCCGGCCGCCCGTTCGCACTGCTGACCTTCAACGACGTCCTCGGCCCCGGTCCGAACGACCTCAGGCTGACGGTGTTCGGCAAGCTGATGCGCGATCGCGAGGCCGCGCTGCCGCTGACCCTGCGCGACGTCGACGGCTACCTGCTCAAGGAACATCCTGCATCCGTTAATGGCAGGGGCAGCGGCAGCGACAGCGGCACCGACAGCGACAGCGGCACCGACCGCGCCCTGCTGCCGCGCCTGGAGGGCAAGGTCCTTACCAGCGCGGCGCATCCGCTGGCCGGCTTTTCGGACGCCGAATGGCAGAGCGAGGAACGCGCGCGCTACCTGACCGAGTTCGGAAAGGACGTGGCGCTGGCCCGGCAGCAGCTGGCAGCCTTCGATCCCGGCCAGCCCCTGCCGCCGAGCGCGTGTGCGCAACGGGGGCAAAATGCGTCCATGAAATAGGGGAAGGCGGCGCACCCAGCGTAAAATAGCGCTTTGAACGCAGATTTTTGAGAATACAAGATGTCGATACAATGGTTCCCGGGGCACATGGCCGCCGCGCGCAAGGAAGCCGCGGAGCAGATGGAAAACATCGATGTGGTCATCGAGGTCCTGGACGCCCGCCTGCCGCAGGCGAGCAGCAACCCGATGGTCGAGTCGTTGCGCAAGTTCCGCCAGCGCCCCTGCCTGAAAGTGCTGAACAAGACCGACCTGGCCGATCCCCAGGCCACCGCCGCCTGGGCCGCCTGGTATGACGCCCAGGACGGCGTCACCGCCTATCCGATGACGACCAAGAAGCCGTCCGACGTCAACCGCATCCCCGAGCTGTGCAAGTCGCTGGCGCCGCACCGCGGTGTGCCGACCAAGCCGCTGCGCATTATGATCATGGGGATTCCGAACGTCGGCAAGTCGACCCTGATGAACGCGCTGCTGAAAAAGCGCGTGGCCAAGGTCGGCGACGAACCGGCCGTGACCAAGACCCAGCAACGGCTCTACCTGGACAAGTTCACGGTGCTGGTCGATACCCCCGGCATGCTGTGGCCGAAGATTGCCATGGAAAGCGACGGCATGATGCTGGCCGCCAGCCACGCGGTCGGCACCAATGCCGTGATCGAGGAGGAAGTCGCGGAATTTCTCGGCACGCTGCTGCTGGAACGTTATCCGCAGCTGCTGGCGGCGCGCTACGGCATCAAGACCGAGGGGCTGGACGGCGTCGGCGTGATCGAAGGCGTGGCGGCGCGGCGCGGTTTCCGCGTGCGCGGCGGCGACTTCGACTACGAAAAGGCAGCCCACGTGCTGCTGCAGGATTACCGCCAGGGCGCGTTGGGCCGCATCAGCCTGGAAACCCCGCAGAGCCGCGCCGCGGCGCTGGAGCAGCACCGCATCGAGATGGAAGAGAAGGCGCGCATCGCGGACGAAAAGGCGGCGCGCAAGGCAGAGGAAGCTGCCCGCGGCAAGCGCGGGACGTAAATTTGCTGATGGCGTAGGAAGGACTCGTAGGGTGGGGTGATTGATGCCGGGGGCATCAATCACCCCACCCTACATCATGCACCAGGCGCTTGGCCGAACCGGAAGCTCGACACGGTCAAGGCGCCGAAGAACGCATCCTCGTGATACACGCAAGCGGCCGCCTCCTGTTCGGCCGCGCCCAGCGCCACCCACAGCGGCACCAGGTGATCCTCGCGCGGGTGCGCATGCCGCGCATACGGCGCCTCGCTCCACTGCAGCATCGCCTGTTCGCGGTCCGCCGGCGACAGTTCGAGCAGCACGTGCTGCAGCCAGGTGTCGAAGGCATGCGAGGCCAGCGCGCCGCCCGGCCCGAACTGGCGCAGGTTGTGGAAGGAGAGGCCGCTGCCGAGGATCAGCACACCCTCGTCGCGCAGCGGCGCCAGTGCGCGCCCGGCGGCCAGGTGGACCGCCGGGTCGTAGCCGCGGCGGATCGACAATTGCACCACCGGCATGTCGGCGTCCGGGTATACCGATTTCAGCATCGAGAAGGTGCCGTGGTCGAAGCCGCGCTCCGCATCCAGCGTGGCCGGCTGGCCGGCGGCGTTCAGCAGCCCGGCCACGCGTTCGGCCAGCTGCGGCTGGCCCGGCGCCGGGTACTGGATCTGGTAGGTGTGCGGCGGGAAGCCGCCGTAGTCGTAGATCATGCCCGGTGCCGTGCCGGACGACACCGTGAAGCCGTCGGTTTCCCAGTGGCTGCTCACCACCAGCACCGCCTTGGGACGGGTGCCGGCCTGGCGCCGGATGTCGACCAGCGAGGCTTCCAGCTTGTCGTAGGTCGGGCCGTACTGGTCCTTCATCCACGGCCAGGGGCCGCCGCCGTGCGAGACGAAATACGTGGGCAGGCGGAGAGGTGGTAAATCGGACACGACGGCTCCTTTGGTGAAAGCGTAAATGCCGATGTTATCCCATCCAAGAAGTTCGCGTGGCAGGTGGGCGTCAGCGCGGCGCCTGGTCGCGCGCCAGCGCCATCAGCGCAAACAGCCGCGCGCTGCGCATCCAGCCGAGCACCACCACGATCAGCTGCGCCAGCAGGATGGCCCCGATAGTGCCGCCGGCACCCAGCGCCGGCACCTGCACGCGCGCCAGCGCCAGCAGTGCGGCGAGCGTCAGGCCGATGGCGGTGATGACCACGTAGCTGCCCAGCAGCGCCAGCGGCCGGCGCAGCAGCAGCCTGACGCCGCCCCACCATGCCACCACCGCCGACTTGCGCTGGCGTTCGCTGCCGAGCAGGGCGCGGCCGGCGTCGACCGTCGCATGCACGATCACGAACACCAGCAGCGCCACCAGGATGGCAACGCGGGAGGCATGCGCGGCATCGCTTTCGAGGAGCGCGCTGGTTGCCGTATTGCCGGCGGCACGCAAGGCGGCGCCGGCCAGCAGCCCCGCGATCCCGAGCGGGACCGTGGCCCAGACCAGCGTGCGCAGCATGCGCGGGTATTCCTGGGCACCGCCGGCCAGGAGGGCGCCCATGCCCAGGCGGTCCGGCGCGCGCGCGGCAACGATCGTCATCCCCGACAGCAGCGGCGACAGCAGCAGCGTCAGCGCCAGCGCGACCATGGCGCCGGTGCCGACGGCCGCGCTCCAGCGCTCCTGCAGGCTGGCGCCGATGTCGGCGACGGCCAGCATGTCGAGGCGCGCGGCCAGCTGCGGCGCCTGCACCGCGTAGTCGAGATTGGCGGACAGCATGCGCCACACCGGCAGCGCGGCCACGATGGCCGGCAGCACCAGCAGCAGGACCCACCACAGCAGCAGGCGCCATTGCAGCGCGGCGCCGGCGGCGCGCAGCGCGCGCTTGAGTCCGAAAGGGGGGCGGCGCACGCCGCGCAGCGCATCGTTCTCGGGCGCCAGCGACGCCGATTCGAGTTGGGAATGCATCATACGGTCGCGATCAGGGTGAGAAGGGTTTGCACGATGGCGGCGACATCCAGGCTCCAGCGGCGCGCGGCGCTGGCGTCGGGCTCGAGGGTGCGGCTGTCGTCCAGCTTGCTGACGTCGAGGAAGTGGCGGCGCTCGGGGTCGAGTTCGGCCGACACCGCCTTGGCCGGCTTGACCCAGCTGAACTTGCGCCATGCTTCGTCGGCGTCCCAGTGCACGGTCTCGACGCTGCCGTCGGCGAACTTCACGCGCAGCAGCTGGGGTACCGGCGCGCCCTGGCGCCGCACCAGCACTTCGGTGCGCCACGGGTAGGGACCCTGGCCATCCCTGGCGTTCGGATGCGCCTTCTTCCAGTCGGCGCGGACGGTGTCGACGCGCTTGTCGATGTCGCTCTGCTTGTCCTCGACCCAGGCGCTGCCGGCCTGGCGCGTGCCCGGCAGCGGCAGCTCCTCGCGGCTGCCGAAGGCGGCGATGCGGTCGTCGACGCGCGTGCTCTTGTAGACCTGCTGCGCGAACACCGCTTCCACCGCGGCGCGCCGGCCGCTCGCTTCGGCCAGGGTCTCGCGCAGGTCGGCCACGCTCGGGTGGCGGAATTTCCAGCGGCGGTAGTATTCCTTGAAGGCGCGTTCCGTCGCTTCCTTGCCGATCTGCGCTTCCAGGTCGCGCATCGTGGTGGCGGTGCGCGAATACACCGGGCCGATGCCCTGCAGGCGGTCGTAGGCGTTCTGGCCGGGCGCGTCGGCCGGGTCGTTGCGCGGCGTGCCCATGCGTTCGGCCTCGAAGACCTTGAAGCCGGGCCCGAAGCCGAGCTTGCGGCTGAGCGGGGTGGCTAGGTGGATGTCCTGGCCGCGCGCGCGCAGCATGCGCAGCTGCCAGTACTCGTTGAGGCCTTCGTCCAGCATCGGTTCCTCGAATTCGTTCGAGGCCAGCAGGCCGTAGAAGTAGCCGTGGCCGAATTCGTGGATGGTGACGGCGTCGAGCGCGTAGCGGCTCAGCGTGTCCGGATCGGCGTTGACGTAGCCTTCGGCGGTGAAGAAGGTCGGGTACTCCATGCCGCCGGCTTCTTCCGCGTTGTAGGGCGGGATGACGACGGTCAGCGTTTTATACGGGTAGGGGCCGAGCGTGTTCGAGAAATAGGTCAGCGAATCCTTGGCCGCCTGCAGCGCCGGTGCCGCGCTGGCCACGTATTCGGGCGGGTACAGCACGGTCACCGTCACCTGCGGGCTGCCGGGGCCGGTCCAGGTGTCGACCATCGGCTTGGCGGTGCGGCGGTCGGCGGTCCAGGCGAAGTCGTGGACGTCGCCCTGCACGAAGCGCTGGGTCAGCATGCCATCCTTCTCGACCGGGGTGCCGACGCGCTCGCCGGTGGCGCCGACCGTATACTCCTTGGGCGCGGTCAGCCGGACGTCGTAGCTGCCGAAGTCGGCGTAGAACTCGGAATTCAGGTGCATCTCGTGCGCGTTCCAGCGCGGGGCGGTGGCGCCGCGCTCGCCCGGCAGTTCCAGCACGCCGATCTTGGGGAACCACTGGCCGACCAGGTGGAAGGTGCCGAAGTAGCCGGTGCGCGCGATCACGCGCGGCAGCTGGGTATGGAAGTTGATGTCGAAGGTGGTCGAGGCGCCCGGCGCCACCGCGGCGGGCAGGTCGAAGCGCACCACGGTGTGGTCGCTGGCCGGGCCGCCGTCGGGCTGGACGAAGGTCCAGGGCACCTGGGCGTCGCCCTGGCTGACGCCGCGCAGCGCGATGTGGCCCCATTCGCCGTCCTTGGTATCGACGCCGGAGCGGAAACCGCTTTCGCGCAGGCGCTTCTCGGTGAAGAAGGTGCTGCCGCTGCCCTCGAAGGCGTTCATGTACAGGTGCAGGTAGACGCTTTTCACCGGCACGGCGCTGCGGTTGCGCCAGGTGAGCTTCTCGCGCCCGCTGACGCTGTGCTTGACCGGGTCCAGCGTGGCGTCGATGTCGTAGTGGACCACGCGGTCGGACAGGGTCGGCTCGCTGCCGCTGCGCGGGCCGCCCCAGGCAGTCGGGCTGCTCGGCGTGGTGACCGCGGCGGCGTGCGGGCCTGCCAGCGGGATGCCGTCGGCGCCGGTTGACGGTATGGATGCCGTGGCGGCGGATGTCGCAGCCGGTGCGCCGTCCTGGACGAGCAGGCCGGCGGTGACCGCGGCGCCCGCTGCCAGCACGCTGCCGGCGACACCCGCGGCGGCGGCGATCTTGACTACCGTGGAACTGAATCGCATGAAAACGCACCCCCAAAAGTGGATCTTGCTTTTATGCACATAACTATATGCGAGAA
>JAKOOD010000567.1 GCA_022701635.1 Burkholderiaceae bacterium
TTTGTCGGCCTCGACGAACTGGCCGACGAGGAAGCGCGCAACCTCCCCTACGGCAAGCAGCGCCTGCTCGAGATCGGACGCGCGCTGGCGCTCGATCCGCGCCTGCTGCTGCTCGACGAGCCGGCCGCCGGCCTGACCGCACCCGACATCCGCGAGCTGATGGCGATCATCCGCAAGATCCGCGAGCACGGCATCACCATCGTGCTGATCGAGCACCACATGGACGTGGTGATGGCGATCTCGGACACCGTCACGGTGCTCGACTTCGGCCAGAAGATCGCCGAAGGCACGCCGGCACGGGTGCAGTCGGACCCGAAAGTGATCGAAGCCTACCTGGGCGGCGCGGGCAGTTCGCCGGCCTCCGCCGCCGCCTGAGGAGCCATCCATGCTGAATATCCGGAACCTGCACGCAGCCTACGGCAAGGTCGACGTCCTGCACGGCATCTCGCTCGAGGTCCCGAAAGGAAAACTGGTCACCCTGATCGGCTCCAACGGCGCCGGCAAGACCACCACCATGCGCGCCATCTCCGGCATGGTCAAGCCGCGCGGCGGCAGCGTGACGCTCGACGGCATCGATATCACCGGCCTCGACGCGCACCGCATCGCGCGCGCCGGTCTTGCCCATTCGCCGGAGGGACGGCGCGTGTTCGCGACCATGAGCGTCACCGACAACCTGCTGCTGGGCGCCTTTCCGCGCTTTACCCGCGCCCGGCCCAAGGGCGACATCGGGGGTGACCTGGAGCGCGCGCTCGAGCTGTTCCCGCGCCTGAAGGAGCGCCGCGCGCAGCTGGCCGGCACCCTGTCCGGCGGCGAGCAGCAGATGCTGGCGATGGCGCGCGCGGTCATGATGAACCCCGAAGTGGTGCTGCTGGACGAACCATCGATGGGGCTGGCGCCGATCCTGGTGGACGAGGTATTCCGCATCATCGCGCGCCTGAAGGCCGAAGGCGTGACCATGCTGCTGGTGGAACAGTTCGCGCAGGCGGCGCTGCATGTGGCGGATTACGGGTACGTGCTGGAGAATGGGCGGATTGCCGTGCATGGGCCGGCCGAGAGCCTGAAGACGGATCCGAAGGTGGTGGCGGCTTATCTGGGTGGCGGGCAGGCGCATTGAGGTGGCGCCGACCTGGCTTGCTTGGTTTGACTCCGGCATCGCATGGCGGGGCGGCCCGTATGCCTTGCTGTAGATAGCATAAGATGAAGCTTCCGAATGATTTTTACACTAGACACCCCTGGAAAGACTGCTCGTGCCCTGTGGTTCGCACTTTTTATGTTGCACGGCGCGCAGGCCCATACGACCGACCAGATGCAGTTTACAGTGCAGGCGCTATCGCCGGTGCTATCTGTGTCGCAGCCTCTGGCGACCCGACTTCGCATCACGAATCGCAGCCAGACGCCTATGTATGTATTCAACGATTTGAACTACTACGTCTCAGTATGGGCATACGCTGGCTCGAAAGAAAGCATGGAAAAGCAAATCATTGAAGAGGCCATGCCACCGCCGCCACAGAGGGAGAATTTCACGCTCCTGAAGCCAGGCCAGTCTATCGAGGACATACGTTACGACAAGCTCGACGATCTCGGGATAAGCAAGCCAGGGAATTACCGTATCGACTTCAACTATCGTATGAATCTTCCTAGCGAAGTCACCTTTGGGCTTCCTGTCTGGCAGGGGACGCAAGGCGCCTCGGCGCTGATCCGGGTCGTGAACCAGCCCCGTGGCCACGCGCCTTAATCAATGCGGCAACGCTACCGGGCGCCGCCGCGCACGCCATGGTACGCTTGGCAAATGGTGAAACGCATCTTGACCACGCTACTGCTGGGGTGCGCCTGTTCGGCCTGGAGCGCGTCTGCGCTGCCCGCCCAGCCGGCTGCGCCGGCACTGGAATTGACGGTGCGCCATACCGATGGCCCCGATGGCGGCAAGGCCTACCGCATCGCCGCGAACGGCACCGTCGCGGCGACGCAAGCCCTTGCCTGGCGCATCCTCACCGACTACGACCGCTTGGCCGACTACGTGCCGGACCTGAAAAGCGCCCGGGTGCTGGCGCGCGACGGCGACAAGGTCATCGTCGAACAGGTGGGCGCCGCCCGCTTTCTCTTTTTCAGCCGCGACATTCGTCTCGTGGTGCTGGTGCACGAACAACCCCCGAATAAAATCGACGTGAGCCTGGTCGAGGGCGACATGAAAGTCTACCGCTGCAGCTGGGAGCTCGTTCCGCTGGAGAGTGGCGCTACGCGCGTACTGTACCGCGCCGCCATCGAGCCGGCCTTTTATGTTCCGCAGGCGATCGGGACGAACCTGGTGCGCCAGGATATCGCCAGCATGATGACGGCAGTGCTCAAGCGCATCGAACAGGCCGGCAGCAACGGTGCGGAAAAGATCACACTCCTCCAGAAAAAGTAAGTGGCGCATCGTGCGACGACATTTGCACGGTTTTCTCGGCGGTCAGCGACACATCCGTGCCAGCGGCAGCAGCCGGCCAGCGCCTGGACCGGCAAGTCCTCGATCCAGTTGAACGGCAAGATCCTCGACGTCGTCAGCCCGGATCTGCCAGCCCTTCCGGCCACAGCCGCATGACTTGCGTGACGGCATCATCCATGACCTTCCGGCTGACGCCGTCACGCGCCAGCGTCGACAAGCCGAGCAGGAAACTCTCAAAGGCCCCGGCCAAGGCGGGGACGTCGGTTGCCGGGTCGAGCGCCCCCTGTGCGACGCCGCGCTCGATGCAGGCCAGGATGCCGGCCCGGTTGCGCGTGCGCGCCGCAGTCAGTGACGCACTCACCGCGGCGTCGTCGGGCGTGCCGGCACTGGCGGCGCCGAGTGCCACCATGCATCCGGTGGGATGCCCCGCCTCGCTCTGCATGCGCGCCGACCCGCGCAAGGCCCATTCGACGGCGGCACGCGGCGCCAGCGACGGGTCCCATAGGCAGTCCATGACGCTGCCATGGCTTTTCAGGTACAGCGCGACCGTCTCCTGGAACAGGGCTTCCTTGGAACCGAAGGCCGCATAGAAGCTGGGCGCCGAAATGCCCAGTTCGGTCTTCAGCTGGCTCAAGGATGTGCCACCGAACCCGTTTTGCCAGAACAAATGCATCGCCTTGGTCAGCGCCGCATCCCGGTCGAACTGCCGGGGTCGTCCCATCTGCGCCATCGTCATCTCCTTGTCGTCGATATCTATACTAAACGGTACAAAACTTGTTGACAAGGTGCTCGGCCCCTGCCTAATATCTGTACCGATCGGTATATAAGTAGCGATCACTTCACTTCACCTGCCGACAGGATCACCCATGGAAATAGCCAATTCGCCCCGAGACCGCTCGGCCGCCAGTACCGAACCGTTGCCCCTCGCCGCCTTGCTCGCACTGGCCATGACAGGCTTCATTTGCATCGCTTCCGAAACCTTGCCCGCCGGGCTGCTGCCGCTGATTGCCGGCGACCTGCGCATCAGCCATGCCGTGGCAGGACAAACGGTGACCGCCTATGCGCTCGGCTCCCTGCTGGCGGCCATCCCCTTGACGATCGCAACCGGCGGCTGGCGCCGGCGCAAGGTCTTGTTGCTGACGGTATTCGGCTTCCTGCTCTTCAACACCGTGACGGCGCACTCGTCGACGATCTGGCTGATCATGGTGGCGCGCTTCGGCGCCGGCGCCTCGGCCGGCCTGGCCTGGAGCCTGCTCGGCGCTTATGCCAGGCGCATGGTCGCGGTGCACCAGCAGGGCCGGGCGATGGCAATCGCGATGGTCGGCACACCCGTGGCGCTGGCGCTCGGCGTGCCGCTCGGCACCTGGCTCGGCAACGACATGGGCTGGCGCAACGCGTTCAACGTCATGTCCGGGCTGACCTTGCTGTTAATCGTGCTGGTGCTGGCCAAGGTGCCCGATTTTCCAGGCCAGTCCGGCCACGAACGGCAATCGATGGGCGCCGTCTTGCATACACCGGGCGTCAAAGCGGTGCTGGCGACCGTGATCCTGTGGATGCTGGGTCACAACGTCCTGTACACCTATATCGCACCCTTCCTCGCGATGGCCGGAATGGCGCACGCCGTCGATGCGGTCCTGCTGAACTTCGGTGTATCGGCACTGGCCGGCATCTGGGCCGCCGGACGCCTGGTGGACCGCCGGCTGCGCAGCGCCGTCCTCGCCAGCCTGAGCGTGTTCGCACTGGTAGCCGTCCTTTTCATCTTCGCGTCCGCTACACCGGCCGCGATTCACGTGGGCGTCGCGCTGTGGGGCGTGACCTTCGGCGGTGCGGCCACGCTGCTGCAGACCGCCTTGGCCGACAGCGCCGGCAGCGGCGCCGATGTCGCCCTGTCGATGAACGTGGTCGCCTGGAACAGCGCCATCGCCGGTGCCGGCGTACTCGGCGGCGTGCTGCTGGCGTCCTGGGGTGCGGGGGCGTTTCCATGGGCGGTGCTGGCCCTGGCGGCCGCCGGGCTGGGTGTCGCCTGGTCGGCCCGGGCACACGGATTCCGGCCGGGCCCGCGCATGCACTAGCGCCCTGCGCCTGCCCTGCTCAGGTGCTCCCGACGCTGCCGGCGCGGGGTGCAGCGGCCGCCATCCGCGCGCCCAGCCGCAGGGCGGCGGCCACGTTCCGCGCCGCGGTCCGCAGATTCTGCTCGCCCGCCGCCAGCGCTTCCGCCACCGTGCACGGCCGGCTCACCGCCGCGAATACCGCATCGATGCCATGCGCATGCACCGCCCCGGCATCGGCCGCGAGCCCGCCGCCGATGCCGATCACCGGCACGCCGTGCGCCGCGGCCACGCGCGCCACGCCCATCGGCGTCTTGCCGTTCACGGTCTGGCCGTCGATGCGGCCCTCGCCGGTGATCACCAGGTCGGCGCCGCGCAGCGCCGCGTCCAGCCGCACCGCTTCGGTGACGATCTCGATGCCGGGCCGCAGGCGGCCGCGCAGGAACACCACCATGGCCAGCGCGATGCCGCCGCCGGCGCCGGCGCCCGGCATGTCGCGCTGGTCGCCTTGGTGGCAGCCGCGATTTTTTCCCGCATCGCGGGCGATGATATCCGCGTAGTGCGCCAGGTTGGCGTCGAGCTGTTCGACCATCGCCGGCGTCGCGCCTTTTTGCGGGCCGAAGATGGCCGAGGCGCCGCGCGGCCCGGTAAGCGGGTTGCTGACGTCGCAGGCGATGTGGAATTCGCTCTCCAGCAGGCGCGGGTCGAGGCCGCTCAGGTCGATGCGCCCAAGGCGCGCCAGTTCGGCGCCGCCGGGACCGATGGGCTGGCCGTCGCCATCGAGCAGGCCGGCGCCGAGCGCCTGCAGCATGCCGGCGCCGCCATCGTTGGTGGCGCTGCCGCCCACGCCGAGCACGAAGCGGCGCGCGCCGGCGTCGAGCGCGTGCAGGATCAGTTCGCCGGTGCCGCGGCTGGTGGTGACGCGCGGGTCGCGCCGGGCGGGCGGCACCAGTTCGAGCCCGCTGGCGGCCGCCATTTCGATGACCGCGCCGCCGTCGCCGGTGCGGCCGTAGAAGGCGGCGACCGGCTCGCCGAGCGGGCCAGTGACGCGCTGCTCGACGCGCCGGCCGCCGGTGGCGTCGATCAGCGCCTGCACCGTGCCTTCGCCGCCATCGGCGAGCGGCACCTTGACGTACTCGGCGTCCGGGAACACCTCGCGCATGCCGGCTTCGATGGCGGCGGCCACCTGCAGGGCGGACAGGCTTTCCTTGAACGAATCGGGGGCAATGACGATTTTCATGGACGTGGCCTCGGGTTCAACGATTCACCAGGCGCGCCGGCACCAGCATCACCAGGATCGCGCCGACCAGCAGCACGCTCGACAGGATGTACAGGGCGACGTCGGTGCTGCCGGTGGCATCCTTGATCCAGCCGACCAGGAAGGGGCTGACGAAGCCGGCCACCTGGCCCAGCGAATTGATCAGGGCCAGGCCGCCGGCCGCCGCCGCGCTGCCCAGGAAGGCGGCCGGCAGCGGCCAGAACATCGGCAGGTCGGTCAGCGCGCCCATGGTCGCCAGCGTCAGGCCGACCATCACGATGACCACGTTGCTGGAGAAGTGCGCGGCCAGCAGCAGCCCGACCAGGGCCATCAGCATCGGCACCGACAGGTGCCAGCGGCGTTCGCCCCTGGCGTCGGCCGAGCGGCCCACGACCACCATGAAGATGCCGGCGAACAGGTAGGGCAAGGCGCTCAGCCAGCCGACCGTGGTGGCGCTGGAAAAGCCGAGCGCCTTGATGATCGAGGGCAGCCAGAAGTTGTTCGCATACACGCCCATCTGGATGCTGAAGTAGACCACGCCCAGCAGCCACACGTGGCCGTTGCGCAGCACCTGGCCGAACGAGTGGACGGCATGGCCGCCGGCGCTGCGGCTCTGTTCGTCGAGGTCGAGCGCGGCCTGCATCGCCGCCTTTTCCTCGGTGCTGAGCCATGTCGCATGCTTCAGGCCATCCGACAGGTAGAACAGCACGCCCACGCCCAGCAGCACGGTCGGCAAGCCCTGCAGCAGGAACAGCCACTGCCAGCCGGCCAGGCCGCCCTGCCCGGCCTGGAAATGACTCAGCATCCAACCCGACAGCGGGCCGCCGATCAGGCCGGACACCGGAATCGCCGACATGAACAGCGCCATCACCTGGCCGCGCTTCTGGGTCGGGAACCAGTTGGTGAAATAGAAGACCATGCCCGGGAAGAAGCCGGCTTCGGCCACGCCGGTGAAGAAGCGCAGCACGTAGAACGAGCCGGCGTCGTGGACGAACATCATGGCCGCGGACAGGCCGCCCCACAGGATCATCATGACGGCGATCCAGCGCCGCGCGCCCAGCCTGTGCAGGATCAGGTTGCTCGGGATGCCGCTGGTGACGTAGCCGATGAAGAAGATGCCGGCGCCGAGGCCGTACACGGTTTCGCTCAGCTTGAGAGCGTCCAGCATTTCCAGCTTGGCGAAGCCGACGTTGACCCGGTCCAGGTAGTTGAACAGGTAGCAAATGAAGATGAACGGGATCAGGCGCCAGGTGGCCTTGCGGTAGCCGCGTTCGAGGATGGCGGGGTCGGTGTACGCCCCCTTGCCGATATTATTGTTCATGGTGATATGTCTCCGTGGTGTCCGCCGAAAACCGATGGCGGCAAACTGCATTATGACCAATGCGGCGCCGCCACGCGTCGGCACGCGGCACGAGCCGGCGCATGTTTTTATGCCATGATTTTGTGCTGATGCACAATCGGGATGGGCGGCTCAGCGCCGGGAAGGGCCGGCCTTCAGCGCTTGGCACAATCGCGATGGCCGTCTAGACTGGCGCCATGATCGAACTCGGCACCCATCTGGCGCAGGACATCGTCGCCCGCACCATGCGCATCATCCCGTTCAACGTCAACGTGATGGATGCGCATGGGGTGATCCTGGCCAGCGGCGATGCGGCCCGTGTCGGCGAGCTGCACGACGGTGCCCTGCTGGCGCTGGCCAAGCGCGCCACGGTCGAAGTCGATGCGGCGTCGAGCCGGCTGATGCACGGCGCCAAGCCCGGCATCAACCTGCCGCTGGTGGTCGGCGGGCGCCTGTGCGGCGCGGTCGGCCTGAGCGGCGAGCCGGCGGCGGTACGCCAGTTCGGCGAGCTGGTGCGCCTAACCGCCGAGATGATCCTGGAACAGGCCAGCCTGGCCGGCGAGCTGCAGCGCGACAGCCGCTACCGCGAAGCCTTCGTGCTGAACCTGATCCGGCCCGATGCCGGCACCCGCCCCGACCTCGACGCCTGGGGCCGGCGCCTGGGCGTGGATCTGCGGCGCATGCAGGTGGTGTTCCTGTTGGCGCTGAAAAGCGCCGATCTGGCCGACGACGAAGCCCTGGCACGGCTGCAGCGCCTGCAGCTGGCGCTGCTGGCGCGCCGCCCGGGCCTGCTCAGCGCCACCGCCGGCCCGCACGAGCTGGTGATCCTCGACGTGTTCGAGTCCGAGGGGCGCGATACCGAGCGCGTCAAGGCGCTGGCGCGCCGCCACGAGACGCTGGCGGCCCAGGTCGACGCACTGGTCGACGAGCTGGCGGGCGCGGCGGCCATCCTCACCATGGGCCTGGCCTCGAGCGGCACGGGCGCCGCCGCCGTGTCCTACCAGAGCGCGCAGGCGGCCGCGCGCATCGGCCGCTCCCGCGATCCGCTAGCGCGCCGCCACAGTTACTATGGCCTGGCGCTGCCGGTGCTGCTGTCCGGACTGGACGCCGGCTGGCAGGCGGCGGAACTGCGGCGCCCGCTCGCCCTGCTCGGACGCGAGCGCAGCGGGGCCGGCCTGCTGCACACCCTGCAGACCTGGTTTGCCTGCGACGAAAGTGCGGCCGCCACCGCCGCCGCCCTCGCTATCCACCGCAACACGCTGGACTACCGGCTGCGCCGCATCGAAGCCCTGACCGGCCTGGTCCTGGCGCGCAGCGAAGACCGCCTGCTGCTGTACGTGTCGGTGCTGCTCGCACCGCACGCATGATGCGCGCCGTTTATTGAACGTCGGGGCATGCGCATTCACGGTACTGTATGTCCTCCCGACGATCTCACAACGGAGGACATGATGAATGGACGCAATAAACTGGCTGGACAGCGCATTGCCGTGCTGGCGACGGACGGCTTCGAACAAGTCGAGTTGAGCGTGCCGGTCACGGCGCTCAAGGCGGCGGGGGCGCAGGTCGATATCGTCTCGCTGCACGGCGGCACCATCCGCGGCGTCAACCTGAACAAGCCGGCCAAGCGGGTCGACGTCGACCGGACGATCGACGAGGTGAGCGCGAGCGATTACGACGGGCTCCTGATTCCGGGTGGCTTCATCAACCCCGATCTGCTGCGCCAGTCGGCCGAGGCGCGCGCCCTGGTGCGTGAATTCGACGGGCGAGGCAAACCGATCGCGACCCTGTGCCACGGCCCTTGGCTGCTCGCCTCGACCGGGCTGGTGGACGGACGCGCGCTCACCTCATGGCCCGGCGTGCGCGACGACATGGTCAACGCCGGCGCCACCTGGCTCGACCAGGAAGTGGTACGGGATGGCAACTGGCTGACCAGCCGCGGGCCGCAGGACCTGGTGCCCTTCGTGCGCGAAATGATCCAGCTGTACGCGGGCGGTCCGGCCAGCAAGGCCGCCCTGAAGCGCCGCGATTCGGATCCGCAGCGCGAGCGCCCGGCGCCCTGGGCGACCGCCGCCATGCGCCTGCTGCCCTCGGCGTCGATGGGCAAGTTGCTCGGCATTGCGCTGATCGGCGGCGGGCT
>JAKOOD010000576.1 GCA_022701635.1 Burkholderiaceae bacterium
ATCCAGATCGGCCACAACTGCCGCATCGGCGCCCATACGGCCATGGCCGGCTGCGTCGGCGTGGCCGGCAGCGCGGTCATCGGCCGGCACTGCACCTTCGGCGGCGCGGCCATGGTCAATGGCCACATCGTCATCTGCGATCACGTCGACATCACCGCCGGTACCCTGGTCGCGCATTCGATCAGGGAGCCGGGCCGCTACACCGGGTTTTACCCGATCACGCGCAATGCCGAGTGGGAGCGCAATGCCGCGCTGCTGCGCAAGCTGCCGGCGCTGCGCGACAAGATCCGTGCACTGGAGCGTGCGCTCAAGGCGCTCGGCGCCGGTCAGGGGTAAAGCGCAGTCCTAGAGCAAGACCCCGATCGTCAGTGTGACCACGTAGCCGTTCACGGCGTCGCCGCTCACCGACGCGGTCTGCAGCGAGACGCCGTCGCTGAACACGTTGTCGGTGGCGTAGCTAATGCTCGACAGGTTACGTGAACTGCTTGCGTAGGCGGTGGTCGAATAGGCTTCGTTGAGCGTCGCCATCGGGAAGGTGAATTGCGAGGTCTTGACCCGGTTGGCGGCGCTGGTGGCCTTGGCCAGGCTGGGATAGACCTCGAAGTGGATGTGCGGCATGCGGCCGGCGTAGCAGCCGGGGAAGATCGTGGTAAAGGTGACGACGCCGCTGCTGTCGGCTTCCTGCACGCCGCGCAGGTAGTTTTCCTTGGTGAGGCCGGTGGCATACATCGAATAGTTACCGTCGCGGTCGCAATGCCAGAGGTAGACGGTGGCGCCGGCGGCGCTGGCGCAGCTGTTGCCGACGTTGACGATCTGCAGCTTCAGCGTGGTCGGGATGCCGGCCGCGGTGGCGCTGCCGGGCGACACGCTGGTGCGGATGTCGCTGCGCACGATACCGGACAGCGTCAGTGCGTTGGCGACGCCGCTGCCGTTGCTGTTGGTGCCGTCGCCGGGGTAGGGACCGCCGGTTTCTTCGGGGATGACGCTGCAGCTGCCGTTGCTGCCGGTGCCTGTCGTCGCGCCGCTGCTGCCGGTGCCGGTTGTCCCGCCGTTGCCGGTCGTCGTCGATGCCGTGGTAGTGGTGCCGCTACCGCCGCCGCAGCCGATCAAGGGCAGGGCGGCGGCGCCGGCGAACAGCCAGCGCAATGACTGGCGGCGGTCGGACTGGGTGGCGAGCATGCGCTCGAGGTCGTCGGCTAGGGTGGTGTGTTCGTGGTCCATGATTCAATCTTTCATCGCGCGTGGGGTCGGCCGGGGTTTGTCAATACTGCTTGCCGGGTCGACGACATTGTCTGTTGCCCATACGTAAAGCGCGGTCAACGGCGGTAAATCGATGTAAAGACGAACGCGAGCCATGCCGCTGCAAAGGCGAAAAAAAAGCGCCCCCGAAGGAGCGCTTTTTTCAGCTTGACCGCGTCAAGACCATGCCAGCTTACTGGATCTTGGCCTTCTTCATCAGGTCGTCGCGGAAGGCGGCAACTTTACGCTGCTGTACGGCCTCTGCCACTTGCTGCTTGACTTCTTCCAGCGGCGGGATCGGGGTCGCGCGGCTTTCTTCCAAACGGATCACGTGGTAACCGTACTGGCTCTTGACCGGGGTCTGGGTGACTTCGCCTTTTTTCAGCGAGGTCATGGCCTTCGAGAATTCAGGCACGAAGTTCTCCGGGCTGGCCCAGCCGAGGTCGCCGCCATTGGCTGCGGAACCCGGGTCTTTCGATTGCTTGGCCAGGTCTTCGAACTTGGCGCCGCCCTTCAGCTTGGCGATGATCTGGTTGGCTTCGGCTTCGGTCGCGACCAGGATGTGACGCGCGTGGTATTCCTGGCGGCCGCCCTGTTCAGCCTTGGCCTTGTCGTACTCGGCCTTGATCTGGGCGTCGGTCACCGGGTTCTTCTTGATGTAGTCCGCCAGCATCGCATTGATGATGATGCTCTGACGGGCGTTGTCGATCTGGTTCTTGACATCCGGGCGGTTACCGACGCCTTGCTTGTCGGCTTCCTGGATCAGGACTTCACGGCCGATCAGGTCCTTCTTGATCGCATCGCGCAGTTGCGGCGAGTCGGTCGCTTTGCCTTGGGCGACGACTTGCTTGACCAGCTGGTCGACCTTGGACGCCGGGATCGGTTTGCCATTGACGGTCGCAACGTTTTGCGCGAACGACGGCAGGGCGACTACCATCGCGGTCATGGCTAACAACAGGCGGGCTGGCTTCACAATCATTTATTCGATCCTATTTGTTCCCGGCAGCGCGTGGCCGCCGATGTTCAACGTAATGTCGCGATGCGACGCAAACCGGCGGTCGGTGCCGCCGGGATACCAACATCTTACTGTACCTTCGCCTTCTTGACCATTTCCTCTTGGAAGGACGCCAGCTTTTGCTGCGACAGCGAGTCCTGGATCTGCGGTTTGACCTCATCCAGCGTCGGCAGTTTTGCCTGGCGGACGTCGTCCAGCTTGATCACGTGGTAGCCGACCTGGGTCTTGACCGGCTTCTCGGTGACCTGGCCTTTTTGCAGGCCGGTCAGGCCGGCAGCGAATTCCGGCGGGAAGGACGACGGGCTGGCCCAGTCGAGGTCGCCACCGTTGTTGGCGGAACCGGTGTCTTTCGATTGCTTGGCCAGGTCTTCGAACTTGGCGCCGCCCTTGATCTTGGCGATCACGGCGTTGGCGTCGGCTTCGTTGTCCAGCAGGATGTGGCGTACGTGATATTCCTTGTCGCCACTGGTCTTGACGAAGCGGTCGTACTCGGCCTTGACTTCAGCGTCGGTCACCGGATGCTTGGTGATGTAGTCGCGGGCCAGGGCGTTGATGACGATGGTCTGGCGGGCGCTTTCCAGGGCTTGCTTGACTTCCGGGTTCTTGTCGTAGCCTTGCTTGACGGCTTCCTGCATCATCACTTCGCGGGCAATCAGCTGCTGCTTGACGGCTTCGCGCAATTGCGGCGAATCCTGGCCCTGGCCCTGGGCCACGACTTGCTTCACAGCCTGGTCGGCGCGTGCGGACGGGATGGCCTTGCCGTTGACGACGGCGAGGTTCTGGGCGGATGCTGGCAGGTTTGCAAAGGATGCGGCGATAGCGATCAAGGCTAACAGCAGCCGTGCTGGCTTAAAAGTCATGTTGTTTCCTGTGAGGGGGTTGCTTGGACGAGATTGGATTAGTTTTTTTAATACGCAGCAGATTTTCAAACAGATTACTTAAGATTCCCTGAAAGCGCCGGCCGTCAAGACAGCTCGGATGGCGCATGGGCGGTGATCGCCAGCGCGTGAATGTCGGTATGCATCATACCTTGCACGGCATCATATACCAGCCGATGGCGCATGACCAGTCTGAGGCCTTCGAAGCGTTCAGAAACGATCTTCACGCGAAAATGGCCCCCGCCGGATGCTGCGCCGGCATGGCCGGCGTGCAGGTGGGAATCATCGCCGACTTCGAGGGCGGTCGGGGCCAGCGCGTCGGCCAACAGCATGTGGATACGTTCTACTCGGGTCTGGCTCATACGATATCTTCCGGTTCTTCCTGCATGTGTTTTGACAGCATCAGCGTCTGGATGACCACGAACGCGAAGAACAGGCCGGTCGCGCCGAACATCTTGAAGTTGACCCAGGCCGGCGTATTGCCCTTGAAGACGACGAAGGCCATGAACCAGTTCAGCACACCCATTGCCGTCATGAAGGCGATCCAGGCGTAGCCGAGGCGGTCCCATACGGCGTCGGGCAGCTTGATCTGGCTTTCCATGCCCTTGCGCATCAGGTTCTTGCCGAAGCCCAGCTGGGCCACCAGCAGAGCCAGCGCGAAGGCCCAATACAGGATCGTCGGTTTCCACTTCATGAAGTTCTCGTCATGGAAGTAGATGGTGGCGCCGCCCATGACCGTGATCACGGCCAGCGACAGCCACAGCATGCCGTCGACCTTGCGGCCACGCACGATCAGGTAGCCGATCTGCAGCACGGTGGCGACGATGCCGACCGCGGTTGCCAGCATGATCGGCGCTTGTTCGGCCGTGATGTTGCCGCCGGCGATCAGGCCGCCCATGTACTGGAGAGCCAGCCCGTGCGCCGCCTCCGGGTGACTGAGGCCGAGCCGGTAGGCGATGAAGAACAGGATGACCGGAAACAGGTCGAACAGGAATTTCATGTTACGGAGAGGTCCTTCAGGTCAGGCGGGTTCGAAACGCATCGCTGCGGAGTTGATGCAATAGCGCAGGCCGGTCGGCGGCGGGCCGTCCTCGAAGACGTGGCCCAGGTGCGCATCGCACACGGCGCAAATGATTTCGGTACGCACCATGCCGTGCGTACGGTCGACCTTCTCGATCACGTTGGCCGGGTCGATGGCCTTGAAATAGCTGGGCCAGCCGCAGCCGGATTCGAACTTGGCGTCGGACTCGAACAGCGGGGTGTCGCAGCAGACGCAGTGGTAGATGCCGTGCTCGTGGTGGTCCCAGAACTTGCCGGTGAAGGCGCGCTCGGTGGCCGCGTGGCGGGTCACCTGGTATTCCATCGGATCCAGCTCGGCACGCCATTCGGCGTCGGTTTTCGTTACTTTTTCAGTCATCGGTGTCTCACTTGTATACAGGGTTCAGGAAGAGCAGCTCACCTCGAGGTGGGCTGCCCAATCCGGCGGCAGCGCCGCATAGGATTCGTTCTCGGGCTGCTCGTCGAACGGACGCTCGAGCACCGCGAGCAGGCGCGCCACTTCGCTGAAGTCGCCATTCTGCGCCTTTTCGATCGCAACCTGGGCCAGATAGTTGCGCAAGATGTATTTCGGGTTGACGCGGTTCATGGCCTCGCTGCGGCTCGCATCGACGCTCCCCTCCTGGCGCAAGCGTTCGCGGTAGAGCGCGGCCCAGGCATCGAAGCCGGCACGGTCCAGGAACAGGTCGCGTAGCGGGGCGTCGGCCGCTTCACGCTCCGCATCCGTCACATCCAGGCGCAGGCCGCCCAGGCGGCGGAAGAACAGCGTGAAGTCGACGTGATTCTCCTGCATCAGCTTGAACATGTGGTCGAACAGCGCGCGGTCATTGCCGTGCGTCGTCGCCAGGCCCAGCTTGGCGCGCAGCAGTTCGTCGAACTTGTCGCCGTAGGCGTCGACGTAGACTTCGAGCGCGGCCTGGGCGGCCTCGGTATCGCCGATCAGCGGCAGCAGG
>JAKOOD010000578.1 GCA_022701635.1 Burkholderiaceae bacterium
TGGCGCGGCTGCTGGCGATGGCATCCGTGGAGGTGGTGCGCTCCTGCTTCAACGTCAGCCGCATCATCCTGTTCGCCGATGACGCGAAGGTGAATTCGCAGTTCATCCGGGTACCCCTGACCATCCGCGATCCCTACGGCCTGGCGGTGCTGTCCTGCCTCATCAACATGACGCCCGGCACGGTCTGGGTCGAGATCCTGCCCGACGAGCACGAACTGGTGCTGCACGTGTTCGACCTGCAGGATACGCAATGGTGGATCGACACCATCCAGACCCGCTACGAGCGGCCCCTGATCAACATTTTCGAAACGGAGGCCGCGCGTGGCGACCCTGCTTGAGCTCTCGATCAACTATGCGCTGGCCTGCGTGCTGGGCGCCATGCTGCTGTGCACCGTGCGCCTGCTGGTGGGACCGTCGGCGCACGACCGCGTGCTGGCGCTGGACACCCTGTGGATGTGCGGCATGGTGCTGGCGCTGGTGCTCGGCATCCGCTCCGGCTCGCAGATCTTCTTCGAGGCGGCGATGCTGATCGCGCTGGTCGGCTTCGTCTCCACGGTCGCCATGACCAAGTTCCTGATGCGCGGGGAGATCATCGAATGACAACCGCTGCCGACCTGCCATCGTGGGCGGCGCTGGCCGCCGCCTTGTTGCTGGCGCTCGGCGCCACCATTGTCCTGATCGGCGCCCTCGGCCTGCTGCGCCTGCGTACCTTTTACCAGCGCATCCACGGACCGGCGATCACGATCACGCTCGGTGCCGGCGGCGTGCTGCTGGCGTCGATGGTGGTGTTCACGGCGGCGCAGTCGCGGCCGGTGGTGCACGAGGTGATCATCGGCGCCTTCTTGCTGGCGACGGCGCCGGTGGTGTCGATGCTGATCATGCGGGCCGCGGTGTACCGCGACCTGCGGGCACGCAAGGGGGAGAGCGGGGCGACGGCGGGGAAGGTGTACACCATCGGCGGCGAGGAATCGTGACGCCTGTCCCGCCCGTGGGTTGACCGCGTGCCGCTAATCCTAATCGGCCGGTTTTGCGGAACCGCGTCGTGCATTCACCTTTTCGCCAGGCCGTTCTTCAAGGTCGACATTGACAATCGTCCCATTGTCCTGCTGCTCGAAGATCAAGGTAAAACTACGGTCTGCAGCCTGTAGCGTCGAAGCGCCGACGCGTACCATGGCAATTTCAGGTCGTCCATCGAGCTGAGCGCGGATCTTGTACGTGCTGCCGGTGATCGTCAACAGGCGTCCGTCTGCGAATTCATAATATCCTTTCAGGTCTTCAAACTGTGCGCTTGGCACTGGTACGCCGCTCACTGGTTTCGCTTCACCGGCGTTCGCCGTGCCCAAAGCGCCATACAAGGCGCCAACAAGGATGCAGCACGTACACATGTGTTCACGGTTCAAGACCCGAAATGTCATGTTGATCTCCTCCTGAATGCATTGTTAGGAAAACTTTCGATGACAATGTATCGTTAACTGCTATTGAGTAGCAATGTAAACTTCTTCTTTGTAGAAAAATATTTTGCGTGGGGTAGAGCGCCTACAGAATGATTGTCTTAGTAGAAAGGTGGTACAAGCGTGTCGGTACGTTGAGCATGCCGAGCAGGCGGCCGCCGACATATCATCTTGTTTCACATTGGTAACATGCTATGCTGAGGCAGACAGCCGGCCTTAACCATGGAAGGCCGGATGCCTTGGACTGCGTCGCCGACGGACCACTGGAGAGCAGCTGACAATGAACCGGCAACCTTCGCGCACCTCGACGCGCCATACCCAACCCGCAACAGGACCGCGCGTCCGCCGGCGCCGCCTCACGCGCGCCGTGGCCGTGCAACGCATGCGCGCCCGGCTGCTGCGCGACGGTTTTCCGCGGGTGCAGATGTGCATCCTCGTATCGCTGACCGGCCTGGCGGGTTTCGGTGCCTCCGCCGGCATGCTTGCGCTCGGGATCGATACGATGGCCTTGCGCTACCTGCTGGCGATGGGCTGTGCCTACATCGTCTTCCTGTCGCTGTTATGGCTGTGGTTGCGTACCAGCGCAGCGGACTACGTCGACCGCCTGTCGCTGGACGGATTCGAAAGCGATGGGGTTGGCGCCGGCGGCTCGGGCAGCAGCGCGTCCGGCGGCGCTCACGCCGAGCCGGTCGCAGGCGGTGGCGGCACCTTCGACGGCGGCGGCGCCAGCGCCAATGTCGAGTTCGGATCGGAAGAGGGTGGCGGTCTCCAGGCGATCGTGGAAAAGCCGCTCGACGCCATCGGCCAGGCCGACGAGGGCGCGATTCCGCTGGTCGTGATCCTGCTGGCCCTGGGCATCGCGCTGTCGTCCCTGTTCGTGGTCTGGTCGGCGCCGGTGCTGTTTGCCGAGATCCTGGTCGATGCGCTGCTGGCCGCCGGCCTGTACCGGCGGCTGCGGGTGCTGGACGTGCGGCACTGGATGCGCTCGGCCGTGAGGCGCACCATCATCCCGTTTGTCATGACCACGCTGGTCGTGACCGGCGCCGGATGGGCGATGCAGCATCACGCGCCGCAGGCCAGGTCGCTGGGCGAGGTCATCGCCGGGCGCTAGGCAGCAGGTCGTCCAGGCCCATCCGTTCGAAGAAGGTCCGTTCTGTCTCCTCTAGCGGACGGTGCGCACGACGACCTTGCCGCGCGCGTGGCCGGACGCGACCTTGTGCAGGGCCGCAGCGGCATGGTCGAGCGGGTACAGGCTGTCGATGACGATCTGCAGGCGGCCTTCGGCGAACATCGCCATCGCTTCGCGCAGGGCGGGTGCCGCATCCGAAAAGAATACGAAGCTGCCGTGGCGGCCATCCCGCGGTGCGATCGCGAAATCGACCAGGGTGGCGAGCGTACCGCCCTCGGCCAGCACCTGCCAGGATCGTGCCAGCGTCGCGCCGCCCACGGTGTCGAGCACGAGATCGACACCGGACAGGCGCGTGAAATCGTCGGCGCGGTAATCGATGGCTTCGTCGGCACCCAGTTCCCGCAGGAGGCCGAGATTGCCCGCGGATGCCGTCGCGGCGACCCAGGCGCCGCAGCGTTTCGCCAGCTGGATCGCGAAGCCGCCGACGCCGCCGGCGCCCCCATGGACCAGCACGCGCTGGCCGGCACCCAGCTTGCCGGCGTCGAACAGGGCCTGCCAGGCGGTGCCGAACGCCGTGGGCAGGGCCGCGGCCTGCTCGTGGCTCATCGCGTCCGGGATGACGACGAGGCTGCCGGCTTGCGCCAGCGTATAGTCGGCGAATGCGCCGCCGCTGCCCGGCGCCCGGCGCCCCACGACCCGGTCGCCTACCTTGACGCCGTGCGCATCGGTGCCCAGCGAGGTGACGACGCCGCTGAAGTCGGTGCCGGGCGTATAGGGAAGCGCGGCCGGGAAGACCTGCTGCATGTGGCCGGCGACCATCTTGACGTCGAGCGGATTGACGCCGGCCGCCTCGATGCGCACCACGGCCTCGCCGGCACCTGGCGGCGGCAATGCGATGGTCTGCGTGGCGACGGCGGCGTGGCTGCCGAAATCCTGGATACTTGCTGCTTGCATGGGTTTCTCCGGTCGGATATCAAAGGGCAGGGAACTGGCCGAGCTGCTGGAACAGGCCGAACCAGTCTTCCATGTGCCAGGTGGTCGCGATGCGGTCGCCGTCGAGTTCGTGGAATTCGTGGATGCCGAAGCTGACGAACTTGTTCGTCGCCGGCATGCCGAACAGCGCGCCCTTGTGCGTACCGGTGATCTCGCCGCGCACCGCGATCTTGCCCGGCACCTGCACCAGGTCGTGGATGGCGATGCGCACGTCGGGGAAGGCGGCGATGAAGGCGTGGATGATCGGCTTCAGGCCATCCGGACCGGGACCCTGGCCCGGAGCGAGGGGAATGTCTTTCCAGTCGGATGTGACCACGCCGTCGAGCAGGTCCGGATTCTGCAGGTTGAATGCGTCGTACAACTGTTCGACGACGCGGCGCTCGGCCGCCAGGCGGTCGGGCTGGATGGTGGAGGGCTGGTGCATGATCGTCCTTTCAGGTTGCGCCGGGGTATCCGGCGCTTGAGGACATTATGTAAGCCCGTTAAAATCCATCCAACAAATAGCGCGAATACAGCAATATACAAAATATGGATTTCAAAGGCATCGACCTGAATCTCCTGGCGGCATTCCAGGCATTGATGGAGGAGCGCAACGTGACGCGCGCCGCAGCCAAGGTGGACGTCAGCCAGCCGGCGATGAGCGCTGCGCTGGCGCGCCTGCGCAAGCTGTTCGATGACCGCCTGTTCCAGCGCAGTGCCAACGGCCTGTTGCCGACGCCGCGCGCCTACGAGATCGCGGAACCCGTCGCCCGCGCGCTGGGGCAGATCGAGGCGCTCTTCGCGCCCGCCGCGCCGTTCGCGCCCGAGACCGCGTCGCTGACCTTCACCCTGGGCATGGCGGACTACCCGGCCTTCGTGCTGTTGCCGCGGCTGCTGGGCGAGCTGGCGCAGGCGGCCCCGCATGCGCGCGTGGACGTGCACGGCTTCGGGGGGCGCGACGAAGCGGTCGCGCTGCTGGATGCGGGAAAGATCGACGTGGCGATCGGGGTGGCGCCCACGGTGCCGGAAAGCCGCATCCTGAGCCGCGAGCTGTTCCGCGACGAGTTCGTGACCCTGGTGCGGAGAGAGCATCGCGCGAGCCGCGGAAAACTGGACCTGGATGCCTACCTGGCGATGCGCCATATCCTGGTGTCGCCGGAAGGGTCGAAACACGGCGTCGTCGACCAGGCCCTGGCGGACCGGGGACTCGAGCGCACCGTGCAGGTCACCTTGCCCTACATGTTCGCGGTGCCTTCGCTATTGCAGCAGACCCCGCTCGCCGCGATCCTGCTGCGGCGGGTCGCCCTGCATTCGGCCCAGGCCGCGGACCTCATGATCTTCCCGCCGCCCGTGCCGCTGCCGCCGATTGCGTTTCACCTGATCTGGCATCGGCGCAACGACGCCAACCTGGCGCAGGGCTGGCTCAGGGAGATGATCGTCCGCCTGGGCGCCGAGCTCGAGGCCGCGCCCTGATCCGCCGGCGCCGCGTGGCCCGGCGCCGGCTTAGCGCCGGAAGCGCACGTCTTCCTGCACCACCGTGGCCTCGCCCTGCGCCAGCTTGGCCTTTTTGGGTTTCTTCGGCTTCTTGACGACCTGCCCGGCCGCATTCGTCTGCGGTACCCGGTGCTCGGGCTCGAAGCCGTCTTCGTCCTTGCGCTGCAGCGGCTGCTTCGTCAGCGTTTCGATGGCCGCCAGCTGCTGCACCTCGTCGGCGCACACCAGCGACACCGCCTCGCCCGAGGCGCCGGCGCGGCCGGTGCGGCCGGTGCGGTGGACGTAGTCCTCGGCTACGATCGGCAGGTCGACGTTGACCACCACCGGCAGCTCTTCGATGTCGAGACCGCGCGCGGCGACGTCGGTGGCGACCAGCACCCGCACCTCGCCGGCCTTGAAACGCTCCAGCGCGCGCAGGCGCGCCGGCTGCGGCTTGTCGCCATGAATCGAGTCGGCGTCGATGCCCTTGGCGGCCAGCAGGTCGACCAGCTGGTCGACGCCCTTGCGGGTTTTGACAAAGGCCAGCACCTGGCGCCAGCCGTGTTTTTTCAGCAGGTGCAGGAACAGTTCGGGCTTGCGTTTCTTGTCGACCGGGACGATCCACTGCTTGATCGCCTTGACCGTGGTGTTGCGTGGCGAGGCTTCGATGCTGACCGGATCGCACAGCATTTTAGTGGCCAGCGTGCGGATGGCGTCGGAGAAGGTGGCCGAGAACAGCAGGGTCTGGCGCTGCTTGGGCAGCAGGGCCAGCACCTTGTCGATGTCGCGCGAGAAGCCGAGATCCAGCATGCGGTCGGCTTCGTCCAGCACCAGGGTCTGGACGCCGTTCAGGCGCAACGCGTTCTGGTTGACCAGGTCGAGCAGGCGGCCCGGCGTGGCCACCAGCACGTCGACGCCTTTGCGCAGGCGCATCATCTGCGGATTGATGCTGACGCCACCGTAGGCCACCATGGTGCGCAGCGGCAGGCTGGCGCCGTAGGCCTGGAAGCTGTCGTGCACCTGTTCGGCCAGTTCGCGGGTCGGCACCAGCACCAGGCTGCGCGCGCCGTTGCTGGTCGCCTGGCCTTCGAGCACCAGGCGCTGCAGCAGGGGCAGGGCGAAGCCGGCGGTCTTGCCGGTGCCGGTCTGGGCGGCCGCCATCACGTCGCGTCCGGCCAGCACGGCAGGGATCGCCTGCGACTGGACGGCGGTGGGCGCGGTGTAGGACAGGGAGGCGAGGGTGCGGATGATCGGGTCGATCAGGCCGAGCGAGGCAAACGACATGGGCAATCGGGTCTTGCGACAGGTGGGAAAGGCGACAGTGTAACCGGTTGCGCCGGGCAACAGGCATCCGGCCCGCTCACCCGGCGGGAAACAGGACTGCCTGCGCGCGCTTCAAGCGGTCGCGACGGTTGCGGCGGCCGGGATGGCGACCTGTGCGACAGTGGTCGGCTTGACCGGATCGCGCCGGTCCTGGCAGGCACTGAGCAACAGGCACGCCATTGCAAGCACACGCCAGCGTAACGTCTTCATGTACACCTCCGTGGCATTTATCCTAGCCCCGCCACTGAAAAGGCGGCGCACGGCGAGTAGTGAAATGCGTGTTGCTTTACAGGCATAACAGTGTGTAAGCATGTGTTGCAAGGTATGGATTGCAATATTTCATTTGTTAAACTTCACACATTCTTGACGAGGTGACCCATGAAATCATGCATCTTCGGCGTGGCGCTGTGCGCCGCCGCTTTCCCGGCCCTGGCCCAGACCAATGTCAATATCAGCGTCGGCCAGCCCGGTTTTTATGGCCAGGTGGTGATGGGCGACTTTGTGCCGCAACCGATGCTGTACGCGCCGCAGCCGGTGATCATCGCCCCGCGTCCGCATTACGCCGCAGGGCCGGTCTACCTGCGCGTGCCGCCCGGCCACCGCCACAACTGGCGCCGCTTCTGCGGCCGCTACGATGCCTGCGGCCGTCCGGTGCTGTTCGTGCGCGATGACTGGTACACCAACACCTATGTGCCGCGCTACCGCGACTACCATCATGGTCCGCGCCATGGCTACTACGGTGGCCCGGGTCCGCGCGTGGTCGAGTATCGCGGCTACGGCGGCGGCCATGGCGGCGGCCGCTGGGACGACCGCGGGCGCGGCTGGGACCATGACCGCGGCCACGGCGGCGGACATGGTGGCGGGCATGGAGGTGGCCGCGGCGGTGATCACGGCGGTCACGGTGGTGGGCATGGCGGCGACCATGGCGGTGGCCACGGTGGCGGTCACGGCCGCTGATGTACGGACTGCGGCGCCAACCGGTTTTCCGCACGGCGTAGTAAACTGACCCTTATCTGGCCCGGCCATCCTTGTCGTGGATGGTGGGGCATTATTTTGGGAGGTTGGTTTGCGAAGTGAAATTGTGATCGTGGGTGGTGGGGCGGGCGGCCTGGAGCTGGCCTGCAAACTGGGAAGGAAACTCGGGCCGGGGAAGGTGATGCTGGTGGACAGCCGCCTTTACCATGTCTGGAAACCGTCGCTGCACGAAGTGGCGGCGGGCACGCTGGACATCCACCAGGAGGGCTTGTCCTACCAGATGCTGGCCCATGACCGCGGTTTCACCTTCGTGTATGGCGAAATGACCGCGCTCGATGCGGGCGCCAAGCGCCTGACCGTGGCGCCGGTGACGTCGCCGAGCGACGGCGAGGAAGTGCTGCCCGAGCGTTCCATCGAATACGGTTCGCTGGTGATTTCGGTCGGCAGCACTTCGAATTATTTCGGCGTGCCCGGCGCCCGCGAAAACACCATTTCCCTGAACGCCACCGAGGACGCCGAACGCTTCCGCCTGCGCCTGCTGCGCCTGCTGGCCCAGGCCGAACGCAACAAGGAGCCCGGCGGTAACGGCCGCAACGGACTCGACATCGTCATCATCGGCGGCGGCGCCACCGGCGTCGAGCTGGCAGCCGAGCTGCGCGAAGCATCCAGCGTGTACGCGGCCTACGGTTTCAATAACCTGCAGGTGCAGCGCGACGTCCGCATCACGCTGCTGGAAGGGGCGCCGCGCATCCTGGCGCCGCTGCCGGAAAAAGTCTCGGGCGCGGCCCTGCGCCTGCTCGAGCAGCGCGCGATCCGGGTGGTCACCGATTGCCGCGTGACCGCGATCGAGAAATACCAGGTGAGCGACAATGCCGGCCACGTGTATGCGGCCGACATGTGCGTGTGGGCGGCCGGCATCCGCGCCCCCGAATTCCTGTCCGCGCTCGGCCTGCCGACCAACAAGGGCGGGCAGATCGAGGTCGACGGTCACTTGCAGGTGAAGGGTGTGCCCGGCGTGTACGCGCTGGGCGATTGCGCCGCCTGCATCGACGGCAAGGGCAAGCCGGTCCCGCCACGCGCCCAGGCCGCGCACCAGCAGGCCGATTTCCTGGTCAAGACCTTCATGAACATGGCCAGCGGTTACCCGCCGCAAAAGAATCCGTACGTCTACCGCGACTATGGCTCGCTGGTGTCGATCGGCCACCAGACCACCGTCGGCAGCCTGATGGGTTCGTTGCACGGCTTGAGCTGGTTCGTCGAAGGCTTCATGGCGCGCATGATGTACCTGGGCCTGCACCTGATGCACCACAAGGCGATCCTGGGCTCGGTACGGACCGGGACGATGGCGCTGGCGCGCTTCCTGATTCGCCGGACGACGCCCTTGGTCAAGCTGCACTGACCGTACCCACGATCACCAGCAGGTGACCGTCGCCCCTGCGCACGCAGGGGCCCAATTGCTTCCGAGGCGCCAAGGCAGATATGGGCGCGCGACGAACCTGGGCCCCCGCCTTCGCAGGGGCGACGTGTTCTACGCCGTACGCGGCAGTACCAGCGTCAACGCCGTCCCACCCTCCGGCCCCGGCCGGATCGTCAGCGTGCCGCCCAGCTGGCGCGCCCGTTCGCGCAGCAGGCGCAGGCCATGGCGGTGCATCGGCGTGGCGGATGCATCGCCCGGGCCGACGCCGTTGTCGCGCACCGTCAGCATCGCCTGGTCGCCATCGTCGTCCAAGATGACGTCGACTTCGCTTGCCTGGGCATGGGCCAGCACGTTGCGCAAGCCTTCCTCGGCGGCGCGCAACAGGGCCACGCCCTGGGGACGTGAATAGTCGGGGTCCTCGTCGGGCAGGCTGGCGCGTGCCTTGATGTTGTGCGCGAGGCCCCATTCCGACACCAGTTCCGCAATCGCCGCCTTCGGTCCCAGGAACTCGAGCTTGTCGTTCCAGAGCGTGAGCTGCATCTTGCGGTTGGTTTCGATAATGTTGTTGAGCAGGGTCTTCATCTGCGTGGCGCGGTCGCGCTGTGCCTCCGGCAGATGCTGGGACAGCAGGGCCAGGTGCATGGTCAGCGCCGTCATCGACGAACCCAGGCTGTCATGCAGGCGGCGCGCCAGCAGGCGCCTTTCCTCATCCCAGCAAGTGGTCATGTGGCCGAGCAATTCGGCCAGTTCGGCGGCGCGGCCGGTGTCGGCGCCGGTGGCGCTATCCTGGGACGGAACGCGCGTGGCGTCCGTCTCATCCTGTTGTTGTGCTGGAACTTTCATAAATGCAATCAATTTATGTTTCCATGGATGATACAACAGCTTGGCCGCCGATGGCGCGCATGAAGTTGACAGTGTGCGTTGCCGTACAGTGTAGCGGGGCGTTTGGGGCGATGCTGGGGGTTCAGGCTGCCCAGCAGCCATCCAACTGAAAGGGAATATCATGACCGCGAAATCGACCCAAGGTACCCAATCCGTCAGCACCAAGGGCGGCATGCCCGGCGCCCAGGACGCCATCGCGCTGCTGACCGCCGATCACCGCGAAGTGTCGGACATGTTCGAGCAGTTCGAGAACCTGAGCGACCGCGCCAAGGCCACCAAGGCCAAACTGACCGAAAAGATCTGTAACGCCCTGATCGCCCACACCACGATCGAGGAAGAAATCTTCTACCCGGCCGTGCGCGAAGCGGTCAAGGACGAGGACATGGTCGACGAAGCCGTGGTCGAGCACGCTTCGGCCAAGGACCTGATCCAGCAGCTGCAGGAAATGAATCCGGACGACGACCTGTACGACGCCAAGGTGAAGGTGCTGAGCGAGCAGATCGAGCACCACGTCAAGGAAGAGGAAGAGGAAATGTTCGAGAAGGCCAGGAAGTCGGGCCTGGACATGATCCAGCTGGGCCAGGAAATGGCGCAGCGCAAGCAGGAAATCCTGGCGACGCTGTAATCCTGGAAGACAGGTTGAGCTTATAGCCACGTCGCCCCTGCAAAGGCAGGGGGCCAAGTTGCAAGCGCTTCGATAGCGGCGGCAAACTTGGGCCCCTGCCTTCGCAGGGGCGACGGCTTTATGACTTCGACCCCTGCCTTTGCCGAGGCGACGGCTTTATGACTTCGACCCCTGCCTTCGCAGGGGCGACCGCTCCTGCGTTGGACTAACTGGCCGCCTGACCTACCGGCTCCGCCAGCTGCCCTAACAGGGCCTCCAGCTCCACCGGCTTGACCAGGTGCAGGTCGAAGCCCGCATCCAGCACCCGCTGCTGGTCTTCGGCCAGTCCATAGCCGGTGAGGGCGATCAGGCGGATCTCGCGCGTCTGCGGCTCGGCGCGCAGGCGGCGTGCCACTTCATAGCCGTCGATCCCCGGCAGGCCGATGTCGACCAGTGCCACGTCGGGCACCTTGTCGCCGGCGATGCGCACGCCTTCGAGGCCGTCGCGCGCCTGGAAGACCGGGTAGCCGAAGGATTCGAGCATGGTCGCCATCATCTCGCGGCCATCGTCATTGTCTTCGATCAGCAGGATGGTTTGCTGGCCGCCGGTACTGGTGCCGCTGGCAGGTTCCTCATGCGTCGCCTGGGCATCCGCGCGCGGCAGGCGGATCTGGAA
>JAKOOD010000592.1 GCA_022701635.1 Burkholderiaceae bacterium
ATTGCCGTGCGTCGTCGCCAGGCCCAGCTTGGCGCGCAGCAGTTCGTCGAACTTGTCGCCGTAGGCGTCGACGTAGACTTCGAGCGCGGCCTGGGCGGCCTCGGTATCGCCGATCAGCGGCAGCAGGCCGTTCGCCAGCGCGTAGCAGTTCCAGTGGCCGACCGGCACCTGGTTGGCGTATGAATAGCGGCCTCCCTGGTCGGTGTGGTTGCAGATGTGGTCGACGTCGAAGGCTTCCATGAAGCCGAACGGGCCGTAATCGAGGGTCAGGCCCAGGATCGACATGTTGTCGGTGTTCATGACGCCATGCATGAAGCCGACCGCCTGCCAATGCGCGATCATGCGCGCAGTGCGCTTGGTGACTTCGCTCAGCAGGGCCAGATACGGATTCTCGGCGCTGGCCAGTTCCGGATAGAAGTCGCGGATCACGTAGTCCGCCAGGATGCGCAGCTCTTCGTGCTTGTTACGGTAGTGCCAGTGCTCGAAGGAACCGAAGCGCACGAAGCTGGGTGCCATGCGCGTCACCACGGCGGCGGTCTCGACGGTTTCGCGCATGATGCGCTGGTTGGCGCCGGTCACCATCAGGGCGCGCGTGGTCGGCACGCCCAGGGCAGCCATGGCTTCCGAGCACAGGAATTCGCGGATCGAGGAACGCAGCACGGCGCGGCCGTCACCCATGCGCGAGTAGGGTGTCATGCCGGCACCCTTCAATTGCAATTCCATCGGTCCTGCAGGGGTGGCCAGTTGGCCGAGCAGGATGGCGCGGCCGTCGCCCAGCTGGCCAGCCCAGTGGCCGAACTGGTGTCCGGAGTACACGGCGGACAGCGGCTTGGCGCGCGGCGGCACCGCGTTGCCCGTGAACACGGCGACGAAATCGTCGTGCGCGAGGTCGGCGCGATCCAGCCCGACCAGGGCGGCAGCCTTGGCGCTGGCCGCAACGAAGTACGGCGCGGGCATCGGCGTCGGCATCAGTCGCGTATAAAACGCGGGTGGCAATTCAGCGAAGGAATTGTCGAGCGGCAGGTCGTCAGCAGTAATGGTCGTTCCAGTCAGTGGCATTGCAGGAATGTCGCGATTCTACCGTAAGCGCGCCGATTCTATGGGTCCGCTTGCAGGTCGGCCAACGCGCGTTACATTCGGTAACGGGTTACCGATGCGCTCTTGCGGCAATGCAGCATCGAAAACCGTTGACGATTTTCGCACGACCGGTCGAAACTGAGCCGTCAACATCATCAGAGGAGATACGCCGTCATGCAGAGCCCGCTTCAAAGTCCGGTGCAGAACCCACTCATGGGCCAGATGATGCACCAGTCGCTGACCATCTCGAGCATCCTGCAATTTGCCGCGCGCCATTACGGCGCCAGCGAGATCGTGTCGCGCCGCGTCGAAGCCGGTCCGCAGGCGGGGTTGTCGGATGCGCTGCACCGCTACACCTACCGTGATTGCGAATCGCGCGCGCGCAAGCTGGCGCAGGTGCTGGGCAGGCTGGGCGTCGGGAGCGGGCAGCGGGTCGGCACCCTGGCGTGGAACGGCTACCGCCATCTGGAGCTCTACTATGGCGCGTCGGGGTCCGGCGCGGTCCTGCACACGATCAATCCGCGCCTGCATCCCGAGCAGATCGCCTACATCGTCAACCACGCGGAAGACCAGGTGCTGTGCTTCGACCTGACTTTCCTGCCGCTGGTCGAGGCGATCGCCGCCGCCTGCCCGACGGTGCGCGCCTTCGTGCTGATGAGCGACCGCACCCACATGCCGGCCAGCACGCGCATCCCGGACCTGCTGTGCTACGAAGACCTGCTCGATGCGGAGGACGGCGCTTACGCCTGGCCGGCGATCGACGAGAACGCCGCCGCGTCGCTGTGCTACACCTCGGGCACGACCGGCAACCCGAAAGGTGCGCTGTACTCGCACCGCTCGACCGTGCTGCACGCCTACGCATCGGCCTTGCCGAACGTGCTGAACGTGGGCGCCATCGATACCGTGCTGCCGGTGGTGCCGATGTTCCACGTGAATGCCTGGGGCTTGCCGTATTCGGTGCTGTTGTCCGGTGCCAAGCTGGTGCTGCCGGGCGCCCAGCTCGACGGCAAGTCGCTGTACGACTTGTTCGAGGGCGAAGGGGTGACCTTCTCGGCCGGCGTGCCGACTGTCTGGCTGGGCCTGATCAATTACGCGATCCAGAACGACCTGACATTCTCGACCTTCCGGCGCACCGTGATCGGCGGCTCGGCCTGCCCGCCGGCGATGATGGACACGCTGATCGACCGTTTCGGCGTGCAAGTCATCCACGGCTGGGGTATGACGGAAATGTCGCCGCTCGGCACCACCGGCGGACTGCTGGCCAGGCACCGCGCGCTGCCGGTCGAACGCCAGCGCGCCATTCTGCAGAAACAGGGCCATGCGATCTATGGCGTGGACATGAAGATCGTCGACGACGCCGGCACGGAACTGCCCTGGGACGGCCAGGCATCCGGCCACCTGCTGGTCAAGGGGCCGTGGATCATTGCCAGCTATTTCCGGGACGAGGGCGGCGATCCGCTGGTGGACGGCTGGTTCCCGACCGGCGACGTGGCGACCATCGACCCCGACGGTTTCATGCAAATCACCGACCGCAGCAAGGACGTGATCAAGTCCGGCGGCGAGTGGATCGGCTCGATCGACATCGAGAACATCGCGATGGCGCACCCGGCGGTGCTGCAGGCGGCCTGCATCGCCATGGCCCACCCCAAATGGGATGAGCGGCCGCTGCTGCTGGTGGTGCGCCGGCCCGGCCAGGACGTCGGGCGCGAAGAGATGCTGACGTGGTTCGAGGGCAGGATCGCGAAGTTCTGGATGCCGGACGACGTCGTGTTCGTCGAGGCGTTGCCGATCGGCGGGACCGGCAAGGTCCAGAA
>JAKOOD010000596.1 GCA_022701635.1 Burkholderiaceae bacterium
ACGGCGCCGCCGGCGTCTCGCTGCGCGGCCTGACCGTGGGTTCGACCCTGGTCCTGATCGACGGCCACCGCATGTCGCCGTACGCGATCGGCGACGACTCGCAGCGCTCCTTCGTCGACGTTTCCAATATCCCCTTCGACGCCGTCGACACCATCGAAGTCCTGAAGTCGGGCGCCTCGTCGCTGTACGGCTCGGACGCGGTCGCAGGCGTGATCAACATCAAGCTGAAGAAGAACTTCCAGGGCGCACGCGCCTCGGCCGAGACCGGTAATACCCAGCACGGCGGCGGCAAGACCCACCGCGCATCGATCAGCGCCGGTACCGGCGACCTGGACAACGACGGCTACAACGCCTTCGTCACCGCCGAATGGCGCCGCCAGGACGGTATCAAGGTCGCCGACCGCGACCAGTACCAGTGGGCCAACCGCGACTTCCGCTCGGTCGGCGGTAACAACCTGACCCTGGGCAACCCGGTTGCGCGTATCAATCCGGCCACCGGCCAGCCAGTTTCGCTGAACGGCTTCCTGACCGCCGCCAGCTCGCCTTTCCTGTACAACCCGTCGGGTGCGGGCGGCGTCAACAACGCAGCCAACTACCAGTTCCTGGACCCGAGCTGCAACTTCACCCTGTACCGCGCCGGCGGCTGCTCGGTCACCGATACCTACGGCTACATCCAGCCGCCGACCGAGAACATCAACCTGCTGGTCGGCATGACCAAGAAGCTGTCGGGCGACTGGGAACTGGCGTTCAAGGGCTCGATGTTCAACCGCCTGAACACCAACAACCGCGGCGTGCCGGGGACCTTCTCGCCGACCACCTTCGCCGGTAACACCTCGCTCAACAACGGCGTGCTGACCAGCGGCATCGGCGCCGTTCGCAGCACCCTGTTCCAGCCGGGCGCCGCGATCGGCCAGGGCCTGACCAACACCTTCGCCAACCCGGTCCGCCTGTACGGCTACATCCCGGGCCTGGACGGTAACTCGCAGCAGCATAACAACTCCAGCACCACCCGCTTCGCGCTCGACCTGCACGGCAGCGCCTACGGCTGGGACGTCAGCGCCGCCGGCGGCCTGACCCAGGCCAAGGTCGACATCGACTACAGTGGCGTGGTCGACCGTTCCGCCCTGTACCGTCTGCTGAATGCGGGCCAGTTCAACGTGCTCGGCAATAATTCGCAAGCGCTCCAGGACCAGGTGTCGCCGCGCTTCTCGAACACCCTGACCTCGAAGCTGAACTACCTCGACCTGGTTGGTTCGCGCGAACTGATGCAACTGGGCGCCGGCCCGCTGGCCCTGGCGGGCGGCGTGCACTGGCACAAGCGCACCTGGGATGCGCCGGCATCGCCGCTGACCGCCAACGGCCAGGTCGGTAGCACCTCGGCCTTCGTGATGGGTTCGGAAACCAACAGCGCGGCCTTCGCCGAGCTGCAAGCGACCCCGATCAAGAGTGTCGAGCTGCACCTGTCGGGCCGTTACGACCACTACGACACCTCGGGCAACTCGTTCACGCCGGCGGCCAGCTTCAAGTGGACCCCGTCGCAGATGTTCGCCCTGCGCGGCACCTTCGCCCGCGGCTTCCGCGCACCGAACCCGGCCGAGACCGGCAATGCAGGTTCGTTCTTCGGCTTCAACGGTATCGCCGACCCGATCCTGTGCCCGGGCGGTCCGAACAACCCGTACGCCGCAGGTACCGTCATCGGTTCGTGCACGCTGCAGCCGACCTACGTCCAGACCACCAGCAAGAACCTGTCGCCTGAAAAGTCGAAGTCCTACACCCTGGGCCTGGTGCTGCAGCCGATCCGCGAGATCAATGCGACCCTGGACTACTACAAGATCGACGTCAACAACCAGATCGTGACCGCGGCCGGCAACGACCCGAACTACTTCCCGACCTTCGTGCGCGGCCCGGCCACCCCGGTCGACGTCGCTACCGGTGTCGGCACGAACACGGAAGTTCGTACCCCGTCCGTCGGCAACATCCTGTACGCGCAGTCGTCCTACATCAACGCCGGTACGACCAAGACCAGCGGCCTGGAAGCCGACGTGCAGTACCGCCTGCGCCTGCCGAACGACGCCGGCACCATGCGTTTCGGCCTGAGCTTCGCCCACACCTTCGGCTACGAGCAGACCGTTGCCGGCGTGACCTACCAGCTGGCCGGTACCCAGGGCCCGTCGGTGGTCTCGGGCGCAACCGGTTCGCCGAAGAACCGCGGCCAGCTGACCATCGGCTATGCACGCGGCCCGCTGGACGTGACCACGACGATCAACCATACCGGCAGCTTCTCGGGCCTGGATCCGTCGATTCCGGCCAACGACTGCGGTACGTCGTCAGCCGAAATCACCGGTCGTGCGTACTTCTCGGGCCTGGTGCAGCCGGACCGCTTCTGCCGCATCCAGTCGTTCACCGCGGTCAACCTGAACGTGAACTACAAGCTGACCCAGAACCTGTCGCTGAAGGGTTCGATCCTGAACATGTTCGACCGTCAGCCGCCGTTCGACTTCAACACCTACGGCAACTCGTCGGTGCAGACCGCGTATAACGCGTCGCTGCATCAGTCGGGCGCTGTCGGCCGCTTCTTCAGCCTGGGTGCGAACTACACGTTCTAAGCCATTCTGAAAGCTGCTAGCTGAAAAGCCCCGGGAGTCGATCCCGGGGCTTTTTTCATGGTTCGGATCTCCTCATGTTGCGCTGACCCAACAGTCATAGTAATTGTCGACGTGAGCTGATTGCCCTCCGAGGGTGCATGGCTGTTACCGCGATGTTGGCGACGTGCGCAATGATGTCACCAATGACCTGCATGCAGCCCTGTAGTTTTATTTGAATTTCATGCAAAAGCGTTAAAAAAACCGCATTTCCATGCGTGCCGACTGTACTCCAGTTGAAGTTTGTTTTTCTGTTTTATGCAACGCGGCTGTGCGTTTTCTCGCACCTCGACAGTGCAAATTCTCCACGCATATAACCATGCAAAAACCATACTTTTTGGCAATTGACTAAGCTGAAACATTTGTGTTTGTATGTATAAGCATATTGTTAACGCCAGTTAATTTTCTGTTGGCGTCGACGTATCGAGAGAGAGAGAAGCGGATGCCCATGTCGGCATCCCAGCGCAAAGGGGAGCCGCCCGCAAGGCGGCTTGCTGAATAAAAAACAGGAAAACCACATGTTCAAGAAAACCGTTTTAGTGCATGCATTGACCCTGGGATTCGGTGGGGCAGTGCTGGCCGTCGCGACCATGGGCACCGCCATGGCACAGTCGAACGCGACCGGTACCGTGTCGGGCCGCGTCGAGGGTGTGAGCGGGGCCAGCGTGGCGCTGGTCAATACCGAGACCGGCCTGCGCCGCACCGGCAACGTCGATGCCGGCGGCCGTTTCCAGGTGACTTCGCTTCCACCTGGGCATTACCGTGTCGACCTGGTCCAGAATGGCAACGTCGTGCGTTCCAACGAAGTCGACGTCCTGCTGGGCCAGGGCGTGGACGCCTCCTTCCTGAACATGCAATCGGTGCAGGTGAGCGCCCGCCGCAGCCGCATCGACCTGACCACCGCCGCCAACGGCACCACCTTCACCGCCAAGGACTTGGCCAAGCTGCCGGTCCAGCAGAACCTGACCTCAATCGTGCTGCTGGCGCCGAATACCACCAAGGGCGACCCCGCCTTCGGCAATACCGCGTCCTTCGGCGGCGGCGGCGTGTCGGAAAACTCTTTTTACCTGAACGGCTTCCCGATCACCAATCCGCTTAGCCAGCTGGGCTCGATGGACCTGCCGTTCGGCGCCATCCAGCAGGCCAACGTGCTGACCGGGGGCTTCGGTGCCGAGTTCGGCCGCTCGATCGGCGGCGTGCTGAACGTCACCTCGAAAAGCGGCACCAACACCTGGGAAGCCGGCGCCACCTACATGATCGAGCCGGCTGGCTGGCGTGCCAAGCCACGCGACATCCTCTACGCCGACAACGGCGGCGACAAGGCCAACCAGGTCGACCGGCTGCGCAGTACCCGCTCGACCTCGTCGCGCCAGTACGGCGCTTATGTCGGCGGCCCGATCATCAAGGACAAGCTGTTCATGTTCGTGGCGGCGGACCAGACCATCGGGACCGATAGCTACGTCGGCGCATACAGCTCCGACGCGCCGGTGACGATTGCCAAAAACGGCTGGAATGCGAACCGCACCTGGGAAAACCGCTGGCTCGGCAAGCTGGACTGGAATATCACCGACAACCACCGCCTCGAGTTCACCTCGGCTGGCGACGACTACCGTGGCCGCTATCAGAGGTACGGCTACGTATTGGACAACCCGGCCGTGGGTGCGGGCGACCTGGTCAGCCTGAAGGGCCATCCGAGCAACGTGCTGTACTCGTCGGCCGTGGCGCGTAACATGGGCCCGGCGGATGATTACTATCCACAGACGCCGGGTTCGAAACTGAACTCGCTGCGCTACAATGGCCAGATCACGGACAACCTGGTGGTCACAGCCCTGTACGGCGTCCTGAAGTCGAGCCGCGGCACCACCTACGAAGCCGCCGGCCAGAACACCGGCGGCGCGGTGCCGCCGTCGATCTCGACCGTCGTCTACGACTTCGGCAATGGCCGCTGGCCGGCGCTCGACCCCAACCTGTACACGACCTATAACGTCTTCTCGGGGAACAGGGCAACGCCGGGCCAGGCCGAGACCAAGGCGTCCCGTTTCGACATCGAGTACAAGCTGGGCGACCATACGCTGCGCGCGGGTATCGACTCGGTCAAGATCGATGCCAGCGGTGCCGGCGTCGCCACCAGTGGCGGGCTTGGCTGGAGCTATCGCTACGTCGGCCCCGGCAATGCCAACAGGCCGATCGCGCTGTCGTTCGGCCGTCCGGCCACCGTTGCCAACTTCGGCGGCTCGGGCGTGGACGGCTACTATGTCCGTTCCAACATCTTCAGCTCGATCACCGACGCCTCCGCGACCCAGAACGCGCAGTACATCGAAGACCGCTGGCAAATCACCAAGAAGCTGCAACTGAACCTCGGCCTGCGCAACGATGCGTACAGCAACTCGAATGGCGACGGCGAGAAGTTCATCGAGATGAAGCACCAGATCGCCCCGCGCCTGTCGGCGATCTGGGATGCGAACGGCGACGGCAGCCTCAAGGTGTACGGCAGCCTGGGCCGCTACTTCTTGCAACTGCCGACCCAGGTCGCGGCGCGCGCGGCTTCGCGCTCGACCTACCTGAACCAGGACTTCACCTATACCGGCATCGATCCGACGACTGGCGTGCCGCTGGGCCTGGTGCCGATCAATAGCCAGCAGTCGCCGGACGGCGAGTACAACCAGCGCAAGGATCCGCGCGCGGTGGTCGCCAAGGACCTGAAACCGAATTACCAGGATGAGCTGACCATCGGCTTCGACAAGATTTGGACGCCGGACCTGAACTTCGGCGCCAAGGTGACCTACCGCAAGCTGGGCGCCGGTATCGACGACAGCTGCGACACCCGTCCGATCCTCGATTTCGCGGAGAAGGCCGGCATCCCGATCCTGGCGCCGGGCGCGGTCAACTGCTTCATCTATAACCCCGGCCGCGACGTGACCCTGTGGGTGGACGGCAATGACGCGGCGGGCAACCCGGTGGAAACCGGCAAGGGCCAGTACGCGCACTTCACCACCGCCCAGATCGCCGAGCCGAAGGCCAAGCGTACCTATGCGGCCCTCGACGTCTATCTCGAGCACCCGATGCGTAACGGCTGGTTCGGCCGCATCAACTACACGCTGTCGCGTTCCAAGGGCAATATGGAAGGCCAGACCCGTTCCGACACCGGCCAGACCGACATCGGTACCTCGGCGGCATGGGACTTCCCGGAATTCGCGCCGGGCAGCGACGGCCTGTTGCCGAACGACCGCAAGCACCAGATCAAGGCTCTGGCGGTGTACCAGTTCACGCCGGAATGGTCGGTCGGCGGTTTCGCGACCATCCAGTCGGGGCGTCCGCGCCTGTGCCTGGGTACCAACCTGACCTCCGACAGCTATGACGAGGAAACCGGCCTGGGCCTGAACCCGGCCTTCCCGTACAACGTCGCCTACGGCGGCCCGGGCTATGGTGCCGAGTACTACTATTGCGGCGACCACCCGACGCCGCGCGGTTCCCTCGGCCGCCTGCCGTGGGAAAAACGCCTGGATGCGAACGTGACCTGGACGCCGAACCGGGTCAAGGGCCTGGCGGTCAAGATGGACGTGTTCAACGTGTTCAACGCGCAGCGTCCGATCACCCAGGATCCGACCTTCGACGATGGCGACCCGGCTGCGCCGGCTGCGACCTACAACCAGTACACCAACTATCAGGCAGCGCGCTCGATCAGGCTGACGGTGGAATACAACAAGCGGTTCTGATACGGCCGCTTGCAGTGCAAGTCAAGACCGCAGCTTCGGCTGCGGTTTTTTTATCTCTCTCTATATTAGGGATCAGATCCCACCCCAGCCAGCCGCCAGGATCGCCAGCGCCGCCAACCCGGCGGTCTCGGTGCGCAGCACCCGCGGCCCCATCGACAGGGGCAGGGCGCCGGCGGCGATCGCCGCATCTTCTTCCTCGGCGCTGAAGCCGCCTTCCGGGCCGACCAGCAGGCAGACCGCGCGCGGCGGCGTGGCACGGGTCCACTGCGCCAGCGAGGCATCGGCGCGCGGGCTGAGCAGGATGCGCACGGCAGCGCCGGCAGGTTCGGCAAGCCAGCGCCCGAAGTCCTGCAGCGGCGCCACCTCGGCCAGGCGGTTGCGCCCGCACTGTTCGGACGCGCTGACGACGACGGCCTGCCAGTGCGCCAGGCGCTTGTCGGCACGCTCGCCGGCCAGCTTGACCACCGAACGGCGGGCCGCCAGGGGCTGGACCGCGGTGACGCCGAGCTCGACCGCCTTTTCCACGATCCAGTCCATCTTGCTGCCCTCGGGCAGGCCCTGGGCCAGCGTCACGGGGAAGGGCAGTTCGGCGTCGAGCGCTTCGTGTGCGACCACCTCGGCGCTGGCACGGCGCTTGCCCACCTCGACCAGGCGCGCCCGCACCTGGCCGCCTTCGCCGTTGAACAGCACCAGTTCGTCGCCGGGTTGCTGGCGCACGACGTGCAGGTGATGGGCGACGCTTTCCGGCAAGTCGACGGTGGTGCCGGGCAGGAGCGGCTGGGGACAGTAAAAACGTGGCATCGATGGCAATAACAGGCGTTGGCAGGCCGCCATTTTAAATCCCGGGCAGCCTGCTCTGGTAGAATATCC
>JAKOOD010000601.1 GCA_022701635.1 Burkholderiaceae bacterium
CGTCAGAAGCGGTACACCGCGCCGACGTTGACGAAACGGCCGACCGCGCCCGCCGAGTGCAGCGACAGGTTGTACGGATAGCCGCTGCCGTAGGTGCTGACGTCGGCCGGCGGCTGGCGGTTGAACATGTTGCGCACCGAGGCGTGCAGCGTCCACTGGCCGGTCATCTTGTAATTCACCGTCAGGTCGGTCTGCATGAACGAGCCGACCCGGCAGAAGTTCTGCGGCACGTTCCCGCTCGGGAACACGCCGTTCATCGCCGCGCCTTCCTCGCAGGTGGCCTGGCCCTGGGTCGGGTCGGTCAGGTCGTAGCCTTTCACCCAGTGCAGCGTGGTGGTCGCTTCCCACGGGCCGCGCTCCAGGCCGAGCTCGAACTGCGCGCGGTCCTTCGGGTTGGCGGTGTCGGCGCCGATGCCGGCCGGGCCGTGGCCGCCGGCCAGTTCGTATTCCTGGCCGGCGATCGTCATCGTGTAGCTGAAGGCGTGGGTGTACTGGAAGTCGGCGCGCAGGCGTCCGTAGCTGCCCAGGTTCCAGCGGTAGCGGGTATCGAATTCGACGCCGCGGGTGCGCGTGCTGTTGGCGTTGATCGGCGTCGCCGGATAGTAGGCGATGCGGCCGATGCCCGGCGTGCAGGTGACGGTGCCGCCGTTGCCGTCGGCGCAGTCGCTCGGCAACGGCGCGATGCGCACCGGGGTCCCGGCCAGCGGGCCGCCGACGATCTGGTCGCTGACGCGGATCTGGTACAGGTCGACCGTCGTGCTCCAGCCGCGCACCGGTTCCAGGATCAGGCCCAGCGTGGCCGACACCGAGTGCTCGGGCTTGAGGTCCGGATTGGTGGTGGTCAGGCCGATCAGCGACTCGTTGCAGGAGGCGATCACGGTGCCGGCCGGATAGCGGCCGTCCGGCCGGTAGCCGCCCGCGCACAGCACCGGGTCGGCATTGCTGCCGACGCCGCCGGCGCTGGCCGAGTTGCCGTTTTCGGCCGGACCCGGCGCACGGAAGCCCTTGGCCAGCGTGCCGCGCAGCGCGAACACCTCGTTCGGCGTGAACTTGAAGGCCAGCTTCGGCGTGGTCGAGCTGCCGGCCAGGCTGTAGCGGTCGTAGCGCACCGCGCCGTCGATTTCCAGGTTCTTCAGCACCGGCGCCGTGAATTCCGCATAGGCCGAGTTGACCGTTTCCGAGCCGAAGGCGTAGGCGCCGTTGACGATGCCGTCCGCGTTCGGCGCGGCCGGCGCCGACAGCTTGGTGTGGAAGGCGCTCAGGCCGGCGCTGACCTGCAGGTCGCCGCCGGCCAGCTTCGTTAACGAACGGCCGGCGCGGGCTTCGGCGAAGTCGAGTTCCGAGGTGTCGAACGAACGCGGGGTGCGGAAGATCGTTTCCAGGTCGGCGGCGCTGTTGGCGCCGTAGATCAGGTAGGGATTGGTCGCGCGGTTCAGGGCCGCGTTCAGCGCCGGCGTGTTCAGGGCGCCGTGGTTCTTGCGTTCCAGGTTGTTGCGGGTGTAGCCGAGCGAGAAGGCCAGGTCCCAGTCGTGCCAGCTGCCGGTGAAGTCGGCCGCCAGGCGGTAGGCGCGCGAATCGGTGGTGATGTAGTGCTCGGGCGCGTCCGGGATCGGTCCGCGCACGATGGCCGGCACGCCGAACGGATTGCCCGGGTAGCCGGCCGGGATACGGATCGCCGGGATCGCCGAATTCGGGATGTAGTGCGGCGCCACGCCCGACATCAGTTCGAGCTGGCTGCCGTACGAGGACGGGAAATTCGTGATGCCCTGGTTGAGCCTGACGCGGCTCTCGAACATCGACGCCTTGAGGTCGGCGCGCCAGTCGCCGCCCAGCTTCTGCGTGTAGCTGGCGAGGATGTTGACGTTCTCCGTCATGGGCTGGATCTGCTTGGTCGGATCGTCGTAGGCGCAGCCGCCGGCGGCCACCTGGGCATAGCTGGCGCAGGCGGTGCCGGGGAAGAACGAGAAGGCGGCGCTGTTGTCGGCGCCGGCCACGCGCGGCACGTTCGGATTCAGCAGGTAGGGCGACAGGGTCAGCGGCGCCGTGTTCTGCGGCGTGAACACGCCGAGCGCCTTGTTGCTGCCGCCGAAGCGGCTCATGTCCAGCTCCTGCCAGATGCCCTTGCCCTTGCGCTGGGTGTAGTAGATCGGGTCCTGCTTCCGGTATTCGACGCTGATGTAGGCGTTGTGGCCGTCGGCGTCGAGATCGCCGCGGCCGAAGGTCGCCGTGAAGTGCTCGGTCTTGCCGCCACCCTCGGTGGCGATGCCCTTCTCGGCCGACAGCGTGGTGCCGTTGAAGTTCTTCCGCAGGATCACGTTGACCACGCCGGCCATCGCATCCGAACCGTACACGGCCGAGGCGCCGTCCTTCAGGATCTCGATGCGCTCGACCGCTTCGAACGGAATGTTGGAGATGTCGACGAACGAGCGCGAGCCGTCGTCGGCCAGCGGATACGAGGCCATGCGGTGGCCGTCGATCAGCACCAGGGTCGCGTTGTTGTTCAGGCCGCGCAAGGAGATGCCGCTGCCGCCCGCCGCGAAGCCGCCCGTGAAGTTCTGGCTCAGCGTGCCGGCGCCGTTCGCGGTCAGGTTCTGCAGCACTTCGCCGACCGAGGTGTAGCCGGAATTGCGCAAGTCCTTGGCATTCAGCACCTGGACCGGGCTCGGCGTTTCGCCGTCGGCGCGGCGGATGTAGGAGCCGGTGATCTCGACGCGCTGGACGCCACCCGCCGGCAGGCCGTCGGCTTGCGGCGCGGTCGGCCCCGGCTGCTGCTGGGCCATCGCGCCCGACACGACGGCGGCGGAAAACGCGCCGGCCGCCACCAGGTGGCGGATTGCGCGCGGCAAGACTTTCATGTTGCTGGACATGTTCTCTCCTTGGGTACCTGCTGTTGTGGTTGTGGTTGTGTTTGCAGCGGTCTTTTTTAATGTAGTAACGCCGAAAATCTTGTGTCAAACGAAATCTGAAAATGCGCTTCTGTTCACTTTGACGTAACGAAACAGTGTTATTTGGCAAAAAATGAATTGACACGTCCTCATGCGGGCGCCTAAGTTGGGATGAGTCCAAGGAGATTCGTCCATGTCCCGCATTCCATTCGCCCGCGCCGCGCTGTGGGCGTCGCTCGTCCTCGCGTTCGATGCCGTAGCCGCGCCCGCTGCCGTTCCGGCTCATGGCGCCACTGCAGCGCAAGCGCCGTTTTCCTTCGCCGCCGCGCCCGGCCACCTGCCCAAGAACGTGGTCCCGCTGGACTACCGGATCGCGATCGTGCCGGACGTGGCCAAGCGCACCCTGCGCGGCACCGGATCGATCGACCTGCGTTTCGACGAAGCGACCGACACCATCCAGTTCAACGCCATCGGCATGCAGTTCGCCAACGTGCGCCTGGACGGCAAGCCGGTGAAGACGGTCAGCATCGACGCCAAGCGCGAGATCGTCACCGTGACGCTGGC
>JAKOOD010000613.1 GCA_022701635.1 Burkholderiaceae bacterium
GATGCTGGTCGGGAACAGTTCCGAATACCAGGCACCGAAGCCGCTGAAGTAACCGGTGAAGAAGCCGAGCAAGGCGGCCAGCGCGCCCAGCGTGACCACGTTCTGGGTGGTGAAGGCCAGCTTGCCGTCGGTCAGCGGCATGGCGCCGGCGCCGAAGGTGAACACCGGCACCATGATGGTCATGCCGATGAAGAAGATCGCGAACGCGATGCGGCGGCCGACCCGTTCGGCCAGGTAGCCGTAGGCCACGTAGCCGAGCATGGCGCCGATGCCGGTCCAGACCAGGAACACCGGGGCCTGGTCGATGCGCACCTTGAGCGTGCTTTGCAGGAAAGCCGGGGTGAAGGTGAACACGATCCAGTAGCCGAGCATGCCGAGCACGGAAATGGTCAACGCCAGCAGCACCGGACGGCGGTACTCGGGCTTGAAGATCTCGAACAGGCTGCCCTTGCCGCTGTTCTTCTGCATGAAGTCGCGGTTGGCCAGCCAGACCGGCGATTCCTTCACGTAGAACAGCACGAACAGGAAAGTGGCGTAGGCCGGCAGGCTGGCATAGATGAACAGCTCGCGCCAGGCTTCCGGATTGGCCGGGTCGAGCATGTTCCAGGCGAACACCGCGGCCAGCAGGTTGCCGCCCGACCAGCCGGTCTGCATGAAGGCGATCGCCTTGGCGCGGCCTTCCGGTTTCCAGACTTCGCAGATCAGCGACGCCGCCGCCGACCACAGGCCGCCGACGGCGATGCCGACGATGAAGCGGTAGACGTTCAATTCGAACAGGGTGGTGGCGAAGCCGCACAGCAGCGTACCGGTGCCGTAGGCCAGCACCGAGGCGAGGATGGTTTTCTTGCGGCCGATGCGGTCCGAGATATTGCCGAGGAAGTAGCCGCCGATGCCGGTGGCCAGCAGGAACCAGGCGACGGTGGAGACCACGTCGCCCATCTGGACGCCGAAACTGTGGGCGATGGCCAGCATGACGAAGCCGAAGATGCCGGCGTCGAGCGCGTCGAACAGCCAGCCCAGCCAGGAGCCGAACAGGGCCGTGTACTGCTGGCGCACGGTGAAGGTGGTCGCGGCAGGGGCCATGGCCACCTGTGGCTTGAGGTAAGCGCTTTTCATGAAGTCTCCAATGTTGTTTGCCGCCGGGGGCAAGGCCGGTCCACGCCTTCGATGTGCGTGTAAGTACCTAAATGGCATGTTCACTCCACCTGACGCGGGCGTAAAGAAACCAATCGCGACCCTGCCATCGCGGTTCGCGATGGCGCTAGCGCCGGATGAGCATGCGCAAAGCCTGGCCGGAACAGCCGGGATACGCTTGTCGGGTATGCAGTTCGCATGGCTTGTTTTTGAACGCATTGCCGCGGGAGCACCTATGAAAGCCGCTTTCACCTTGCCGCACACCGTGGGGCGCCGGCCGCTCTTTCGGCCGCTCTTTCGGCCGCTCTTTCGGCAGCACTTCCGGCTGCCGGCGCTGTGCTTTCTGGCGGCGCTGCTCGGCGGCTGCAACGGCGCCGACCCGGCGGCCACGCCGCCCTCCCCGCCGCCCGCGCCATCGCTCGACGAACAGCTCGGCGCCACGCTGGCGCGGCAGGGCTTCACCGGCAGCGCCGAACAAAAGCTCGAAAGCCGCCTTGGTCGGCCGCTGGACTTCAAGATGGCCGGCCTGGGGCTGCTGCTGTTCTTCGATCCGGTCACCAGCCTGCACAAGGACAATGCCTGCGCCGCCTGCCATTCGCCCAGCCACGGCTACGGCGACACCCAGTCGATCGCGATCGGCATCCAGAACAACGGCCTGGTCGGTCCCAACCGGCTGGGGCCGCGCAACCTGCGGCGCTCGCCCATGATCCTGAACGCCGGCTTTTATCCGCGCCTGATGTGGAACGGCCGCTTTTCCGCCCCCTCGGGCGATCCGTTCGACAACGCGCTCGGCTTCCGCTTCCCGCAGCCCGCCGACACGGCCCTGTTCCAGCCCGGCGCTCCCGCCATCCGTACCCTGCTGGCGGCCCAGGCCTTCATGCCGCTGACGGAACTGGTCGAGCAAGCCGGCTTCACCGGCCTGGGCGACAGCCTCGGCCCGCGCTTCGCGCCCTTCGACGACGGCCAGGGCGACACCTGCCCGGCGCCGGACGCCAGCGGGTCGCGCAACGCGCCGATTCGGGCGCGCGTGGCCGAGCGCCTGAACGCCATCCCGGCCTACGTGGAAAAATTCGGCGACGTATTCGAGGAAGTGCGCGCCGGCGCGCCGATCGACATCGGCATGTTCGCGCGTGCGGTCGCCGAGTACGAATTCATCTTGAAAGGCGCCAACGCCCCGATCGACCGCTACGCGCGCGGCGAGAGCACCGCCATGACGGCCCCGGAAAAGCGCGGCGCGCTGCTGTTCTTCGGCAAGGCCAACTGCGTGGCCTGCCATGCGGTGACAGGCGGCGCCCACGAGATGTTCAGCGACTTTGCCATGCACAACATCGGCGTGCCGCAGATCGCCCCGAAGTTCGGGCCCGGCAGCGGCAACGTCGTGTTCGACGGCCCCGCTGAGGACGAGGATTATGGCGTCGCCCAGCTCACCGGCCTGGCGACGGACCGCTACCGTTTCCGCACCTCGCCGCTGCGCAACGTGGCGCTGCAGCCGGCCTTTTTCCACAACGGCGCCTTCACCCGGCTCGACGATGCGGTGCGCCACCACCTCGACGTCATGGCCTCGCTGCGCGGCTACGATCCCCGCCGCGCCGGCGTGGCGCCCGACCTGGCGCACGTGGCGCCGATCGGCAAGGTGGCGGCGGGCATCGACCCGCTGCTGCGCCGTCCGCTGCGCCTGAGCCCGCAGGAATTCGACGACCTGGTCCAGTTCGTGCGCAACGGCCTGCTCGACGACAGCACGCTGCCGGACAAGGCATGTGCCCACGTGCCGGCGGCGGTGCCGAGCGGAATGGCCTTGCCCAGGTTCGAATCGTGTCCGCGTCAGGACAACATCGCTAATCCGCCTTGAAGTTCTGGCCCAGCGACATCGGCTTGTTCAGCAGGATGGTCTGCGGATTGCGGCAGATGATCACCAGCACCACGATGGTGGCGAGGTAGGGCAGCATCGACAGGAATTCGGATGGAATCGCGATGCCCAGGCCCTGCCCGTGGAACTGCAGCACCGTCACGCCGCCGAACAGGTAGGCGCCCAGCACCAGGCCGCGCGGCTTCCAGGTGGCGAACACCACCTGGGCCAGCGCGATCCAGCCGCGGCCGGCGGTCATGCCCTCGACCCACATCGGGGTCAGCGCCAGCGACAGGTAGGCGCCGCCCAGGCCGGCCAGCGCGCCGCCGAACAGCACGGTCGCATAGCGCAGCTTGATCACCGACATGCCGATCGCGTGGGCCGAATGCGGCGCCTCGCCGACCGCGCGGATCAAGAGGCCGATGCGGGTGCGCGCCAGCACCCAGCCGACCACCGCCACCAGCACCAGCGACAGGTAAACAAGGATGTCGAAGCGGAACAGCAAGGGGCCGACGAACGGCAGGTTGGACAGCACCGGCATCGCCAGGTGCGGCAGCGGCGCCACGGTCTGGCCGACCAGGTCGCGTCCGAGGAAGGCCGACAGGCCGAGGCCGAACAGGGTCAGCGCCAGGCCGGTGGCGACCTGGTTGGTCTGCAGGGTCAGCACCAGGAAGGCGAACACCAGCGCCATCGCGGCGCCGGCCACCAGCGAGGCCAGCAGGCCCAGGCCCATCGAGCCGGTGTGCAGCGTGGTCGAGAAGCCGGCCACCGCGCCCACCAGCATGATGCCCTCGAGGCCGAGGTTGATCACGCCGGAGCGTTCGGCCACCAGTTCGCCGGTCGAGGCCAGCACCAGCGGGGTGGCGGCACCGGCGGTGCTGGCCAGGAAGGCGATCACATAATCAGGATTCATGGGCGGTCTCCAGGGGAACGGCCGCGTCGGTAGTGGCACCAGTATGGCGTGTGCGCGGCTTGAAGCGGTAATGAATGAACAGGTCGGCGGCCAGCAGGTAGAACAGCAGCAGGCCCTGGAACAGGCCGGTGATGGCCGAGGGCAGCTGCAGTTCGATCTGGGCCGATTCGCCGCCGATGTAGAGCAACGACATCAGCAGCGACGCCAGCAGCACGCCAACCGGATGCAGGCGGCCGACGTAGGCCACGATGATGGCGGCGAAGCCGTAGCCCGGCGATACCGACGGCTGCAGCTGGCCCAGCGGCCCGGCCACCTCCCCCACCCCGGCCACGCCGGCCAGCGCGCCGCTGACCATGAAGGCGAACCAGACGTTCTTCGGTTCGGAAAAGCCGGCGTACAGGGCGGCCGCCGGCGCCATCCCGCTGACCTGCATGCGGTAGCCGGCAAAGGTGTGGCGGCAGAAGAACCAGGCCCCGGCCACCGCCAGCAGCGACAGCGGGAAGGCGGCGTTGACGCGCAGGCCTTCCTTCAGCAGCGGCAGCAGCGCGGCGTCGCCGAACATCTTCGATTGCGGGAAGTTGAAGCCGGCCGGGTCGCGCAGCGGGCCGTGCACCAGGTAGCCCAGGAACAGGTAGGCCACGTACACCAGCATCAGGCTGACCAGGATTTCGCTGGTGTTGAAGCGCGTGCGCAGCAGCGCCGGCACCGCGGCCCAGGCCAGGCCGCCGAGGGCGCCGGCCAGGATCATCAGCGGCAGCACCCATGCAGCGTCGACGCCGTCGAAATGCAGCGCCACCCAGCCGGCGGCCACCGCGCCCATGGTCAGCTGGCCGTCGGCGCCGATGTTGTGGACGTTGGCGCGAAAGCCGATCGCCAGGCCGACGCCGCACAGGATCAAGGGCGTGGCCTTGAGCAGCAGCTCCCCGATCCCGTATTCGGTCGTGAGCGGCTTGATGAAGTAGACGTAAAAGGCATGCAGCGGCGCCTGGCCGAGGAACAGGAACAGCAGCGAGCCGGTGGCCAGCATGGCCAGGGCCGCGATCAGCGGCGAGGCCAGCATCATGGCGCGCGAGGGGGTGGGACGGGCTTCAAGCCGGGACATGGTCGACTCCTTCGTTGACGGGGGCGTCGAACTCGCCGCTCATCCACACCCCGATCTGGTTGACGCTGGTGGACGCCACCGGCACCGCGTGCGACAGCCGGCCCTTGGCCAGCACCGCGATGCGGTCGCACATCATGAACAGCTCGTCGAGTTCCTCGGACACCACCAGGACCGCCACGCCCGCGTCGCGCAAGTCGATGATGGCCTGGCGGATCAGCATGGCCGCGCCGATGTCGACGCCCCAGGTCGGCTGGGCCAGCACCATGAGCTTCGGCGCCAGCTCGACCTCGCGTCCGACGATGAATTTCTGCAGGTTGCCGCCCGACAGGCTGGACGCGGCCGCATCGGCACCGCCGCACTTGACCTTGAACCGCCCGATCACGCCGGCGGCAAACGCGCCCACCGCGGCGCGGCGCAGCAAGCCGCCCTTGACCATGCCGGCGGCGGGCGACAGGTAGCCGGTCAGCAGCGCATTGTCGGCCAGCGACAGTGCCGGCACCGCGCCGCGCCCGAGCCGTTCTTCCGGCACGAAGCCCAGGCCCAGGCGGCGGCGGGCGGCGGGGTCGAGGCGGCCGGCGTCCTTGCCGAGGATGCGGATGCTGCCCGCCTTCGGCGCCGCCAGTTCGCCCGATATCGCCTTCAGGAGTTCCTGCTGGCCGTTGCCCGAGATGCCGGCCAGGCCGACGATCTCGCCGGCGCGGACTTCCAGGCGAATGTCTTGCAGGTGCGTGCCGAACGGATCGCTGCTGGCCAGGTCCAGGCGGTCGATGGCCAGGCGCACCTCGCCCGGGGCGCGCGGCAGCAGGCTGCAGGTCGGCAGGTCGCCGCCGATCATCAGTTCGGCCAGCGAATGCGCGGTCTCCTGCTTCGGCACCGCGGTGCCGGACACGCGGCCGGCGCGCAGCACGGTCGCCTTGTCGCACAGGGACTGGATCTCGTCGAGTTTGTGGCTGATATACAGGATGCTGACGCCCTCCGCCGCCAGCTGGCGCAGCGAGACGAACAGCTTCTGCACCGCGTCCGGCGTCAGTACCGAGGTCGGCTCGTCCATGATCAGCAGGCGCGGCGACTGCAGCAGGCAGCGCACGATCTCGACACGCTGGCGCTCGCCCACCGACATGCTGTGCACGCGCTTGTCCGGATCGAGCGGCAAGCCGTATTGCGCGGAGACGGCGCGGATGCGCGGCGCCAGCTGGGCCGGCGCAATTTTCTCGTCGAGCGCCAGCGCGATGTTCTCGGCCACGGTCAGGGTCTCGAACAACGCAAAGTGCTGGAACACCATGCCGATGCCGAGGCGGCGCGCGGCGGATGGCGACGGGATATGGACCTGCCGCCCTTCCCACATGATCTCGCCGGCGTCCGGTTTGGTCACGCCGTAGATCATCTTCATCAGCGTGCTCTTGCCGGCGCCGTTCTCGCCCAGCACCGCGTGGATCTCGCCGGGCATCACGGTCAGGTCGACGTCGGCGTTGGCCACCACCGAGGGATAGCTTTTCGAAATGCCGAGCAACTGCAGGCGCGGCTCGACACGTTGTACTTCTGTGTTCAAGGGATGCTCCATCGTGGTGGACTCGACATGCAAGCATTGCAAGGTCCGTGCCATGCACGCCTATCCACAGTGGTTTGCATCCACGCGGCCCCACATCTTGTATACAAAACGCACCAGCCCGAGTCGACAAGATCACCAGGAACGGGCATCCACGCGCCAATATTGCGCACAGACACTCTTTTCCGTTTGTCAAACCCGAGCACGATTCCTGCTACATCCATCGGACGAGCGGTGGAACCCCTGCCGCGATATCGGAGATCGACCATGACACGACACACCGCTGCGCCACGCCCACAAGGCGGACGCCAGCCGGCCGCGCCCGCATCCACGCCAGCATCCCCCTCGGCAACCGCACCGGCCAAGCGCGGCATCACCGCCATCGACCTGCGCATCTACCGCGCCGTGGTCAGCGCCGTGATGAGCCACCGCCTGCCGCCCGGTACCCGCCTGGGCGAAGCCGATTTCTGCGAGCTGTACCAGGTCAGCCGCACCACGGTGCGCAAGGCCCTGCAGCGCCTCGCGCACGACCACATCATCGAACTGCGGCCCAACCGCGGCGCCGTGGTGG
>JAKOOD010000630.1 GCA_022701635.1 Burkholderiaceae bacterium
TCGGCGATGCCGACGTCGAAGTAGCGCTCCGGGTATTGCTGGTGGAAGCGCACCATGCCCGAGCCTTCGCGCATCGCCGGCGTGATGCCGACCAGGCGTTTATCCGCGGCGGCCATGTCGCACAGCCAGTTGCCGAACACTTCGGTGTAGGTGATCTTGGCCGGCGCCGTGGCCGGCTTGATGCCTTCGACGGGATTGAACTTGCCGGTGCCGTGGTACAGGATCGGCTCGGCCTCGGCCAGCTTGTAGCCCTGCCCCTTCTTGGTCACCACGTGCAGGAATTGCGGGCCCTTGAGCTTGCGGATGTTCTGCAGCGTCGGGATCAGCGAGTCGAGGTCGTGGCCGTCGATCGGGCCGACGTAGTTGAAACCGAATTCCTCGAACATCGTGGCCGGGACCACCATGCCCTTGGCGTGTTCTTCGAGCTTTTTCGCCAGCTCCAGCATCGGGGCCGGCAGCACGCTCTTGCCGACGTTCTTGGCGGCGGCGTAGAACTGGCCGCTCATCAGACGCGCCAGGTAGCGGTTCAGCGCCCCCACCGGCGGCGAGATCGACATGTCGTTGTCGTTCAGGACCACCAGCAGGTTGACGTCGTCCTCGACGCCGGCGTTGTTGAGTGCCTCGAAGGCCATGCCGGCGGTCATCGAGCCGTCGCCGATGACGGCGATCGCGTGGCGCTTCTCGCCCTTGATCTTGGCCGCCGTCGCCATGCCCAGCGCCGCCGAGATCGAAGTCGACGAGTGCGCGGTGCCGAAGGTGTCGTAGTCGCTTTCGTCGCGCTTCGGGAAGCCGGACAGGCCATTGTGCTGGCGCAGCGTCGGCATGCGGTCGCGGCGGCCGGTCAGGATCTTGTGCGAGTAGGTCTGGTGGCCGACGTCCCACACGATGCGGTCTTCCGGCGTGTTGAACACGTAGTGCAGCGCGATCGTCAGCTCGACGGTGCCGAGGTTGGACGACAGGTGGCCGCCGGTTTTCGATACCGAATCCAGCAGGTAGTCGCGCAGCTCCGTGGCCAGCGGGGTGAGCTGGGTGCGCGCCAGTTTGCGCAGGTCGGCCGGGTCGTTGATGGTCTCTAGCAGTTTCATTTATGCCTTCCGCTGCACGATCAGGTCCGCGAGTTCGCGCAGCCGCAGTGCTTGCTCTCCGAACGGCGCCAGCGCCTCATGCGCCTGCTGCCGCAATTGTTCCGCCAGTGCCTTGGACGGCGCCAGCCCCAGAATCGATACGTATGTCGGTTTGTTGGCCGCCGCATCCTTGCCCGCGGTCTTGCCCAGTGTCGCCGAATCGGCGGTGGCGTCGAGCACGTCGTCGACCACCTGGAAGGCCAGGCCGATCGCGCGCGCGTAGGCCGCCAGCGCTTCCTGTTCGTGCGCGGCCAGGTCGCGGCCGGCCAGTGCGCCGAGCAGCACCGACACGCGCAGCATGGCGCCGGTTTTCAGCTGGTGCATGCGCTCCAGCTGTTCCAGGCTCAGGCTGATGCCCACACTATCCAGGTCGATCGCCTGGCCGCCGCACATGCCGGCCGAACCGGCGGCTTCGGCCAGCAGGCGCAGCATCGTCACCAGGCGGGCGGGCGGCACGCTGCCGGCGCCGGCCAGCACCTCGAAGGCTTGCGCCTGCAGCGCGTCGCCGACCAGCAGCGCGGTCGCTTCGTCGTAGGCCACGTGCACCGTCGGCTTGCCGCGGCGCAGGGCGTCGTCGTCCATGCACGGCATGTCGTCGTGCACCAGCGAATACGCGTGGATCATCTCGACCGCGCTGGCGGCACGCGCCGTCGCATCCGGATCGGCGCCGAACAGCGCGCCGCTGGCATACGCCAACAGCGGGCGCACGCGCTTGCCGCCGCCCAGCACCGTGTAGCGCATCGCTTCGTGAAGCTTGGCCGGTTCGCGCCCGGCCGGCGGCAGGAAGGCGCCGAGGGCGGCTTCGGTCTGCGCCTGGACATCCTTCATCCAGTCGTCGAAGGCGGCGCCGGATGCCGATGCAAGGCCGCTCATGCGTCGTCTCCGCCGTCGCTGAAGGGCTTGAGCATCTCGCCTTCCAGCACCTTGACCTGCGCTTCGACCTTTTCCAGCTGGGCCGCGCAATAGCGCACCAGTTCGGAACCGCGCGCGTAGGCGGCGACCGAGGCTTCCAGCGGCAGCGCGCCGCCTTCCATCTGGCTCACCAGCTGGGCCAGTTCGGCCATCGCCTGTTCGAAAGACTCCGGAGCTTGCGTGCCGGCTACGGCGCTCTCCGCGGTTGTTTTATTTGGCATAATGACTTTGATTGTTTCGGGTCCTGGGCAAATTTGCGCGCAGCACGCCAGTCTAATCGCTTATTTTAAACAATCCTACTCGTGCATGACGGTGCAACAGTCACTGCAAGCTTGCAAGCAAAGATACATTTTATCGCAAAGCGTCTCCGGATTCATGAAAACGATGCCATTCAGGCAATTTTTGAGTACGCAAGGACCACAACCGCGAGCGGGCCCGAGACTAGACGCCTCTTTACAGGCTATAATCTCCGGTTCTGTCTCCGAATTACCGCATTCCGTTCCTTAAAAGAGCGTAAAAAACCATAAAGGTTCTACGCTCTGTAATGCTGGTTCTCGGATTCTTTCTCTTCTTTGACTGATTTCTAAAGGGGGGTTGGGATGTCCGATCTGGCTACCCACGCCAAGCTGGCGCGCTCGTCCGCGCAGCTGCCGGTAAATGTTTATTTCGACCAAACGCTGCTGCAGCGCGAAATGCAGCAATTGTTCCTGAATGGACCGCGCTACGTCGGCCACGAACTGATGGTGCCCGAACTGGGCGACTTTGCGACCCTGAAATCGGAGAACGAGGGCCGCATGCTGGTGCGCAACCAGGGCGGCATCGAAGTGCTGTCGAACGTCTGCCGGCACCGCCAGGCGCTGATGTTCAATGGACGCGGCAATGCCAACAACATCGTGTGCCCGCTGCACCGCTGGACCTACGACCTCAAGGGCGAGCTGATCGGCGCCCCGCATTTTGCCGACACGCCCTGCCTGAACCTGTCGAAGACGCCGCTGCAGAGCTGGAACGGCCTGCTGTTCGAACAGAACGGCTACCACGTCATGGACAAGCTCAAGCACATGTCGGTGACGAAGGACCTCGACTTTTCGGGCTACATGTTCGACCACGTCGAAGTGCACGAGTGCGACTACAACTGGAAGACGTTCATTGAAGTCTACCTGGAGGATTACCACGTCGAGCCCTTCCACCCGGGCCTGGGCAACTTCGTCAGCTGCGACGACCTGCAATGGGAATTCGGGCCGGACTACAGCGTGCAGACCGTGGGCGTGCACCGCGGCCTACAGAAATCCGGGTCGGCCGCCTATAAGAAATGGCAGGAACAGATCCTGAGGCTGAACAACGGCCAGCCGCC
>JAKOOD010000638.1 GCA_022701635.1 Burkholderiaceae bacterium
TTCCACGTGCGCCACCAGGCCGTCCTGGCTGGCTTCGGTGAGGTAGTGCGGCAGCAGCAGGATGCCCTTGGCGCCGAGGCGCTCGGCTTCCTCGGCAAACTTGATGGCGGCGCGGGTCGGGCCGCCGACGCCGGCCAGGATCGGCACCTTGCCGGCGCAGGTATCGACCGCGGTCTTGATCACGCTCGAATATTCCTCATGGGTCAGCGAAAAGAACTCGCCGGTGCCGCCGGCCGCGAACAGGGCGGTCGCACCGTAGGGTGCCAGCCACTCGAGGCGCTCCGCATAGGTGCCGGGACGGAAATTGCCCTCGGCGTCGAAGTCGGTGATCGGAAAGGACAGCAGGCCCGAGGACAGTACTTGTTTCAGCTCTTGCGGATTCATTGCGTGCGTCTCCAGATGGTCTTGAACGGCAGTAGGTGATGTCGAAGGTTAGTTGTATGTCATCGTACAACTGAAAATCGAAATCCGCAACCAAATACTTTGCCCGGCCAGCCGCCCGTTGGGCGGCCGGCTGGCTCAGTCGAGCGACGCCTCCAGGCGCTGCTGGGTCTGGCGCAGGCGCTCGCGGCTGTTGGACAGGTGGGTGCGCATGGCGGCGCGCGCCGCTTCCGGATCCTGGCGCAGGATGGCGTTATAGATGTCCTCGTGTTCGCGGTTGACGCGTTCGAGATAGTCGCCCGCGCGTTCCGGCTGCAGCCCGGGCGTGTTCAGGCGCGCGCGCGGGATCAGGGTGTTGCCGAGCTGGCCCAGCATCTCGACGAAGTAACGGTTGCCGGTGGCTTCGGCGACCAGGCGGTGGAAACGGACGTCGGCGTCCACCGAGGTGGTGCCGGAGGCCAGCGCGCGCCCCATGTCGGCCAGCGCTTGGCCCAGTTCGGCCGCCTGGGCGTCGCTGCGGCGCGAGGCCGCCAGCCAGGCCGCTTCGGTTTCCATGCTGATGCGCAGTTCCAGGATCGCCAGCACGTCGCGCACGGTGACGATGCTGTCGGTGTCGATGCCGAGACCGCCCGCCGGCCGCTCCAGCACGAAGGTGCCGATGCCGTGCCGGGTCTGCACCGCGCCCGAGGCCTGCAGGTGGGAGATCGCCTCGCGCACCACGGTACGGCTGACGCCGTACCGTTCCATGATGGCCGACTCGGTCGGCAGCTTGTCGCCGGGCTTCAGCAGCGACTGGCGAATACGGTCGTTGATGTCCTCGACCACGCCCTGCGCGAGGTTGCGGTGTTTCTTGCGGCCGGCAGGCGCGGTGTTGGGGCCGGCGGCAGGGGTGGCGGTCGAGCTCATGGGTCGTTGTAGTAGAAGACAGGATGACAATCCCCATTATACCCACGAACCCTGCCATCGACCCCGTGATAGGATGTCTGATGACCATCGAAGGGACACCGCTCACCCGAATCTTTACAGGCCGCGTGCAGTGTCCCGCAGGGCGGCGATGCGCTGGCCGGTCAGCAGCGATTTCACGGCGTTGGGGTCGGCGCCGGCTTTCAGTTGCGCCGCAAAGGTGGTGAAGGCGTCGCGGTAGGCGATCCAGGCGCGTTCGGCGGCGCGCACGTCCTTGCGCGCGATCGTGGTGTTCCCGAGGCGGTCCGGCCAGTCCTGCTGCGGCGACGGCGCCGCCATCAGCTTGCTGTACACGGCGTTCAGTTCGCGGTCGCGCGCCGCCGCGTCCTGGGGCGAGGCCGGCGGCAGCTTGCCGGCGGCGGCGTCGAGCACCGCCTGCACGAACTGCGCGCGCATCTTTTCCGCGCGCTGGATCACGAACGAGGGCGCCGCCGTGCCCTGCATGTCGGTCTCGGCGCCGGCGGCGAGGGCATAGCGGCCGGCCGCCGCCTGCAGCCGCTGGAAGGCGGCGCGCGCCGGCGCCGGCAGGGTGGCCGCGACGCGGTCGAGGCGCTTGCCCCGGTCCCGGCCATCCTGCGCTCCCTGGATCGATGCGCAGACCGTGCCCATGCGGCCGCTGGTGATGTCGTCGCACTGGTCGAACACGGCGTTGGCCGGCATATTGGCCAGGTGCTCGATGCGGCCTGCCATCTCGGCCTTGGCGGCGTCGACCTGGCAGGCCTGGCGGATGGCGCTATCGGTGTTGCGCGGCTCGCCGAAACCGTTCGCATACAGCATCATCAGCACGGCATGGTCGTCGTGCGCCACGGCGCAGGCGCGCACCTGGTCCCATTCCGCCTGCGAGGCGACGGCCTGGCTGCGCTTGCGGTAATACAGGTCGCCGGCGTCGCAGTCCGCGGGCGCGCCGGTGGCCGGCTTCGGCGACGGCTGTTTTTCGACGCGCATGCACTGGCGGTACCAGGCTTCGTCCTTCGAAAACGGCACGCCGAAGCTGTCGGTGTTCGGGTAGGGAGCGGCCGCCACCGGCAGGATGATGCAGGCGGCCAGGGTCGCCAGGTACAGTCGCACGCCGTCAGGTCTCCACGTTCTCCAGCTTGCCGAGGCAGCGGCGCTGGAAGCTGGTCAGCCCGTCGGCGACCATCGGATCGTCTTCGCCGATGAGGTGGGCGTCCACCAGCATGCGCAGCTTGGCGATGCGGTCGCCCTGGGCCAGGGCCTGCGCCAGCACGGCGTCGCCCGGGGCGCCGGCACGGGCGATGGCAGCGGCGACGTCCGGCGGGAACTCCCAGTGCGCCGCGATGCCGGCCGAGATCTCGCGCGACGCCGCCAGCAGGGCGGCGCCGAAGTCCGGGTCGGCCGGGACACTGCCGGGGTGCGTGCGGTCGGCCAGGCGCAGCGCGACCATCAGGCCCACGTTCTGCATCAGGCCGGCCAGGTAGGATTCGAACACGCCGGCAGTGAGGCCGGGCGCCATCAGGCTGGCGGCCAGTGCGCATTTGACCGACTGGTCCCAGATGCGCGGCGCGGCCCGTTTCGCGAAGCCTTCGGCCGGCATGTTGACGATCGGGCGGAACGCGACGCGCGCCAGCAGCATGCGCAGGCCGTTCTGGCCGAGCATGACGATCGCGGCTTCGGCATTCTTGACCGGCGTGATCGGGCGGTAATAGGCGCTGTTGGCTTCGCGGATGACCTCGGCCACCAGCACCACGTCCTGGGCCACCTGGCGCGCCAGTTCGCTGCTGGAAGCATCCTCGTCGCCCAGGCTGCGCAGCAGTTGCGGCACCACTTCCGGTACCCGCGGCACCAGCTGGGCCGACCCGGCCGGGTCGCGCGCCAGCGTGCGCACCTGGTCGAGAATGCGTTGCATCAGGTCGTCCGGCACCTCGGTGGCCGCGGAAGCGGTCAGCCACCCGTACCAGGCGGCGTCGATGCCGGCGCCGGCCGGGTCGAGGGAGGGCGACGGCGCCGCCGGCTGCGTCGAGGCATCTGGGGCGTCCGGGCGGGTTTTCAATCGGTTCAGCCAGTTTTTCATGGGCGCGTGCGTTCTTGCGAGGGTCAGGCCGCATTGTAGCGCGCCATGGCCAAATCCGGGTGCCGGCAGCGAGAAGGCGAACGATCATGATGTTGATCGCAGGACATGTTCTCGTGCGGATGCGGCCTGCTAGTATTTTAGTAGACCCTCGACCCCCGCCAGGATGCCATGAAGCCACGCCTCGCCCCGCTGTGCCTGTCGCTCTCGTTCGCTGGCCTGCTGGCTGCCGCCGCGCTGCCGGCCCGTGCCGAAAGAGCGCTCTACGATTTCAATCCGGGCTGGAAGCTGCTGGTCGGCGACCCGGCCGGTGCCGCCGGGCCGGGCTTCGACGACAGCGCCTGGAAAGCGGTGACGCTGCCGCGCGCCTGGAACGAGGACGACGCCTTCGCCAAGGACATCACCGATCACACGACCGGGATCGCCTGGTACCGGAAGCATTTCAGGCTGCCGGGCCTGATGCCGGGCCAGAAGGTGTTCGTCGAGTTCGAAGGCGCGCGCCAGGCGGCCGAGGTCTGGGTCAACGGCAGGCGCATCGGCC
>JAKOOD010000691.1 GCA_022701635.1 Burkholderiaceae bacterium
GAATTTGTCATGCCAGCAGCTCATGCAACGCGCGGATGACGCGGTCCTGGTCGGCGTCGGTCATCCTGGTATAGAGCGGCAGCGTGAGCATGCGCCCGAAGCAGGCTTCGGCCACCGGGAATTGCGCGGGTACCAGGCTGCCGCTATCGCGCCAGTAGGGATGGCGGTGCAGCGGGATGAAGTGCACGCTGGTGCCGATGCCGCGTTCCGACAGCGCCTGGATCAGGGTGTCGCGCCCCAGCGGCGTCTGCGGTGCCAGGCGCACCACATACAGATGCCATGCGTGGGTGCTGACTGCGCCGTCGTCGCCGGCGTGATCGGCCCGTGCCGGCAGTTGCAGCGGCAGCCCGGCCAGGCCGGCATCGTAGCGCTGCGCCAGTTGTTCGCGGCGGCGCGCGAAGCGGTCGATCTTGCGCAGCTGCTGGATCCCGATGGCCGAGGCGATGTCGGTCAGGTTGTACTTGAAGCCGGCGGCGACGACTTCGTAGAACCAGGCCGGCGTGCGCGATACATAACGGTTGAAGGCATCCTGGCTGATGCCGTGGATGCGCATCAGGCGTACACGCCGGGCCAGCTCGGGGTCGCGCGTGACCACCATGCCGCCTTCGCCGGTGGTCATGGTCTTGTTGGCATAGAAGCTGAACACGGTGGCGTCGCTGCCGAGCGTGCCGACCAGCTGACCCTTGTAGCGGGTGGGAAAGGCGTGCGCCGCGTCCTCGACCACGCGCAGGGCATGGCGCCGGGCCAGCGCCAGCAGGGCATCCATGTCGCAGGCCAGGCCGGCGTAGTGCACCGGCATGATGGCGCGGGTGCGCGGCGTAATGGCGGCCTCGACGGCGGCGAGGTCGATGTTCATATGGTCCGGGTCGACGTCGACCAGCACCGGCTGCGCGCCCAGGTAGCGCACCACTTCGGCGGTGGCGGTGAAGGTCATGGTCGGCACGATCACCTCGTCGCCGGGGCCGATGCCGAGGCCTTCCAGGGCCAGGTGCAGGCCGGCGGTGGCGGAGTTGACGGAGATCGCCTGCAGGCCGGGCTGGCCCAGGTAGGCGGCGAAATCGTGTTCGAACTGGCGCGTGGCCGGCCCGGTCGTGACCCAGCCGGAGCGCAGGCAGGCCACCACGGCGTCGATCTCGGCGTCGTCGATGTCGGGCAGGGCAAAGGGCAGGAAGGGTTGGGCGGCAGATTCCATACGGTCTTGTTCAGCCATGGCGCGCATCTCCAGCAAGAGCGGTTAAAAAGCGTTGTCCAAGCACCGGGTAGGTGTGGTTGGCAAGGGCATAGGCGCGGCCGCGCAGTCCAAGCGCGGCGCGGGCGTCGGCACCCAGCGCCAGCAGGGCGAGGATGCCGTCGGCCAGCGCTTGCGGGTCTTCCGGTGCCACGGTGAGTCCGCAGCCGGCCTCGGCCACCGGATCATTGCCGGCCTCGACCGCGTGGAGCACGGGACGGGCCGCCATCATGTAATCGATCAATTTATTAGGCGAGATGCCGAAGCGGTACAGCGGTTGCCGGCGCCAGCCGATATAGGCGAGGTCGAAGCGGCGCAGCAGCGCCGGCACCATGGCCTTCGGCACCGGATCGAAGAAGTGCACGTTGGCCAGGTCCATGCCGAGCGCGCGCCGTACCAGTGCCGGCTTGTCGGGTCCGGTGCCGACCAGTACGAAGGCGACCGGCTTGTCGCGCAGCCGTGCGGCGGCGTCGAGCAGGGTGCCGAGCGCATTCGCCAGGCCATGGGTGCCCGCATACCCGACCACGAATTTGCCGCGCCTGCGCAAGGTGTCGAGCGCAGCATCGAGGGTGGGCGGCAGCGCATGCGTAGCCGCTTTTCCCTCGTCCTGCCATTCGGCCGGGTCGACGCCGTTCGGCACCAGGTGCAGCTTGTGCGGCGCCATGCCGTGCGCCTCGAGGTGTTCGCGCACGCGCGGCAGGATCGAGACGACCGCATCGGCCTGGCGGCAGGCGAAATCCTCGGCCGCCTGCAGCAGCATGATGAACGGATGCCAGCGCGGGTAGCCGCCCAGTTCCATCGGCGACAGCGGCCACAGGTCGTGCAATTCGAACAGCAGGCGCGCGCCGGCGCGGCGGGCGATGCGCGCGGCCGGCCAGATGTCGAGCGGATAGGTGCTGGAGGCAATCACCACGTCGGGCCGCAGGCTGCGCGCCAGCATGTCGGCATCGCGCCGCAGGCGCAGCACGAAGGCCAGCATGTTGCGCACCCGTCCGGCGCCGTTGCCGCGGTAAGGCGGCGTGGCCAGCCAGGTGTAATGGATACCGTCGATGGTCTCGTCCAGCCGCCCGGTGCCCTGCAGCTGCGGCGCCTGGCTGCGGATGTGCGATTCGGACGAGGCGACGATGTGCACGCGGTGTCCCAGGCGGACCCACTCGCGCGCCAGGTAATAGGGACGGTATTCCATCCCGTGGCGCACCGAACCGGCGTAGTGGTTAATCAGGAGGATGTTCATGTGTGCCACACCAGTTCTTCGGCCAGGCGCACCATGTTGCAGCGCGTGTTTTCGACCCAGTTGGTTTCCCACTGGACCGGGTGGGTCAGGAAGCAGATGCGCGCATGGCGTCCCAGCGCCTCGAAAGGGGAAACCGGGTAATAGAACACCGGATACGGACGATCGCTGACGTACAGGTCGAAGTGGCGCAGCAGCTCGTTGTCGTAGGATTCGCATTCGATGCCGCAACGCCGGCGCAGCTCGGGATCGCGCAGCAGCTCATGGTTGATCACCTTCAGGCGACGGTTGGCGAAGTCGCCGTGGCTGGCCACCGTCGCCATCCGCAGGCCGAGTTCGCTGCTGACGCGCATGAAATTGCGCTCGAACTGGACGCGTATCTCGGGGAAGCACGCGCGCACTTCGCAGCCGCGCCGCAGCCGGTGGTGCTTGGCATAGGTGGCGACTTCCTCGTAGTGATAGCTGGCTTCGCTGCCGGCGGCCTCGATCGCGCGCATGAAGCCGATGTCGAGCGTGCTCAGGCGAAAGTAGTAGCTGGCCCGCACCCCATGCCTGACCTCAAGGTCGAACATCTTGCGCGCCGTGCGCAGGTCGCTGTCGATGTCGTGACGGTGCACCAGCACCCTGGCCGGGCCGCCGTCGCTGCGCTGCACGGCGCGGTAGAAGTCGCGCACCGACAGCTGGACATAGCCGGCCTGGCCGGCCAGCACCAGCAGCTTTTCGTATTCGGCCAGGCGCGACGGCATCA
>JAKOOD010000710.1 GCA_022701635.1 Burkholderiaceae bacterium
GGCGCTCCAGCCAGGCCGCGCCGCGCGCGTTGATGTAGGTGAAGCGCCATTCGCGGTCGAGCGAGAAGCAGCCGTCGGCGATGCTCTCCAGGACAGTGCTGAGGCGCTGGCGCGCCTGCTCGGCGGCGCGCTGGCCTTCGATGGCGTCGGTCACGTCCTGCAGGAAGCCGGCGAAATGCACCAGCCGCCCGAACTCGTCGTGCAGCGGGAAGATGTGCATGCGCACCCACATCATGGTGCCGTCCTTGCGGTAGTTGCGCAGGGTGGTGGTGCAGGGGCGCTGGTCGGCAATGCAGGCGCGCAGCTGTTCGAGGCCCGGCTGGCGGCGGTCTTCGCCCTGCAGGAAACGGCAGTTGCGGCCGACGACTTCATCGTAGGCATAGCCGGAATACGCCTCGAAGGCAGGGTTGACGTAGACGATGGGATTGTCCGGCTGGTGCGGGTCGGTGACGATGATGCCGTTGCTGCAGGCGACGATCATTCTCTGGTAGAACCAGGCGGGTTGACTTCCCAGGGGCGCAGGAATGGGCATGATCGACCTAGTCATTGCGGGACAGTTCCAGTGTAATCCGGCACGGCCCGGCGCGTAGCACGACAGGCAGGCTGGTCAAGGGGGTGATAACGCTATCAATGCAGGCCGAGGGCCGCCATTTTCGCCGCCAGCTGCAGGCGGTCGCGATCGATCCGGTCGCCGTTGGTGCGGCTCGAGAGCACGGCTTTTTCCTTGCGGCCGAGGAAGTAGGCGATACGCTCGGCGTTGGCGCCGGACGGATGCGGGATGCCATGCAGGATGCGCGCCTCATCGAGCACGCCCCGCGCCGCCAGCCACGACAGTGCCTGGCCGACCTTGGGCCCGAGCGGCACGTAGACCGCGTCCGGCAGCAGCGCCGCCTCGTGCGCGAAGTGATCCAGCATCTGGCCCTGCAGCAGGGGCGTGGCGATCATGTTCGGATTGGCGCCGTTGTAGTTCTTGCCGTCCACAAAGATTGCATGGCGCAGCACCGCGGTCACGTGCATCAGGTGCGCGTCGGCGTGCCACAGCGTCGCGCAGCTGGCGATGCCGAGCCAGCGCTGCAGGCCGACATGGTCGAGCAGCGCCACCAGGTTGGGCCGGATCGCGCCGCTGAAGGCGCCGCTGTACTTGGCCGCGCGCAGCACCTCCGCCAGCGGCGCGTGCGCCATCAGCTGGCGCCGCGCTTCGCGCACCGCGGTTTTCCATTGTGCGAAACCGGGCGTGATCCCGACCACCACCACGCGTGCCTGGGCATTCACGTAATCGAAGGGCGTGTAGTGGGCGGACAGCAGGTTTGCGCGCGCCACCTCGAAGGCGGCGGGAATCTGGAGCGGGTCGGCGATGGTGTCGACGTCGGTGCCAAGGATGGGTTCGATGAAATTTGTAATGCATGCTGATGCCATGATGCCTCGACGCTTGCGTGGTGAAAAGAGGAGTAAGGATTGTGTCTTGCACGGAACTATCCTACTGGTATTAGGAGCAGTCTTAAGCTGATTAGGAATATTCTTAATACAAGTCTGATCACAAGCGTGACGCGGCCATCGGTGCAGCCCGTGCTAGGATCACCATCAATTCATTTTGAGAATAGGATAAACGTGCACACCGAGATCACGCGGGCGCCGTTCGGGACCTTGCCCGACGGTGCGCAAGTCAGTCAATTTACGCTCACCAACGCTGCGGGCATGATCGTCAAGATCCTGGATTTCGGCGGGATCATCACCCAGATCCATGTGCCGGACCGCGCCGGCCAGTTCGCCGACGTGGCGCTCGGCTTCGATACCCTCGACCCCTACCTGAAGGACAGTCCGTATTTCGGCGCGCTGATCGGCCGCTACGGCAACCGCATCGCCAAGGGCCGCTTCACGCTGGACGGCAAGACCTATCAGCTGCCGGTCAACAACGGTGAAAACCACCTGCACGGCGGCGAACCCGGTTTCGACAAGGTGTTGTGGCAGGCCGCCGTCGAGGACGGTTCACTGGTGCTGCGCTACCGCAGCGCCGATGGCGAACAGGGCTATCCGGGCAACCTGGAGGCCACCGTGCGCTACAGCCTGAGCGACGACAACGAGATCGTCATGCACTTCCAGGCCACGACCGACCAGCCGACGCCGGTGAACCTGACCCAGCACAGCTATTTCAACCTGCACGGCGCTGCCAACGACGCAGGAAACAGCGGCGGCGACATCCTCGACCACGTGCTGACCATCGACGCCGACCGCTTCGTGCCGATCGACACCGGTGCCATCCCGCTGGGCGAGCTGTCCCCGGTGACCGGCACCCCGTTCGACTTCCGCAAGCCGCGCGCGATCGGCGAGCGCATCGAGCAGCCGGACAAGCAGCTGCGCCACGGCATCGGCTACGACCACTGCTGGGTGCTGAACCGCACCCCGGGCAGCAAGGCGCTGCAACGCGCGGCCCACGTGCTCGAACCGGCGTCGGGGCGGGTGCTGGAACTGTGGACCCAGGAACCGGGCGTGCAGTTCTACAGCGGCAACTTCCTGGACAGTTCCCTGACAGGCAAGGGCGGCCGCCAGTACGCGTTCCGCAGCGGCCTGTGCCTGGAACCCGAGCATTTTCCCGATTCGCCCAACCAGCCGGACTATCCGAGCACGATCCTGCGGCCGGGGGAAATCTATGCGACCGAGTCGCGGTTCAAATTCTCGGTAGAAAAGTAACCCGGAGCTGGACTACTGCGATCTTGCCAACCTCGTCCCCGCGAGAGCGGGGACGAAGTTTCGAGGTATCGATATTAAAATCGGTATCGATATAGTCAAAAAAATCATTGGAAAGTTATCCCACACGTTATTAGACTCTCTCCACCGCTGAGATGGAGACAAAATAATGTCGGAGACAAAGAGAAAGCTGCGGTCCGCAGCATGGTTCGGCACCCAGGACAAGAATGGCTTCATGTACCGCAGCTGGATGAAGAACCAGGGTATTCCCGACCATGAATTCCAGGGCAAGCCGATCATCGGCATTTGCAATACCTGGTCCGAACTCACCCCCTGCAACGCCCATTTCCGCAAGCTGGCCGAACACGTCAAGCGCGGCATCCTGGAAGCGGGCGGCTTCCCGGTCGAATTCCCGGTGTTTTCCAACGGCGAATCCAACCTGCGCCCGACCGCGATGCTGACCCGTAACCTGGCCAGCATGGATGTCGAGGAGTCCATCCGCGGCAACCCGATGGACGGCGTGGTGC
>JAKOOD010000006.1 GCA_022701635.1 Burkholderiaceae bacterium
GGTATTGATCGTCCTGTCCCACCGTGGCAAGTCAACCGCAGGCCGGCTTACCGCAGCGTCGACCGTTATCTGGATATTCGCCGCCATCCTGTTCTGCTTGCTGGCGCGCTCCTCCTCCACCATGACGCTGGCAGACACCTTGGGGCTGCCGGTCATCAGCCACTCCATGTCGACCATCGGTTTCTCCTTGGGCGCTGGACTGCCCTGGGGACGTCGCTCTCTCGACATGTCGATCCAAAAAAAACGCCAGCCCGAAGGCTGGCGATAATCCAGGCGGGAGAGGCCCGGAGGAGACAGAGATAAAGCCAGCACATCACTGCATGGCTACGAGACAGAGATTGGGACAGCCGGGGCATCTACAAGTGCCCCGACGGGTTATCGATGGCGCGCCGATCGGTAGGCGCAGTCGTACGGCCTGTTTTTCTCCATGGAGAACCCGCCCGATTCCAAAAAAAGGGTGAGGCACCTAACAGACTACCCCCGCCCTCGCGGCGCACGATGCAATTTCGATAAGGAGATTGCCATGAAGCGTACCGCCTGGATGATAAGCATGCTCGCTGCCGCCGTGCTGGCGGCGCCGGCCGCGATGGCCGGCGCCGACATCGTCAAATGCGTGGATGCGAGCGGCCACGTGACCCTGACCGACCAGCCGTGCGACGCCGGTGCGGTGACGGTACGGCTGGGACAGGAAGTGGCGCAGAATGCACAGCAGGCCACGCCGCGGCGCTACGTGCTGCCGGCCGTCGACCTGCGTCATGAGGCCTGGAAACGGCCTGCCGCGGAGCGCCCGGCGCCGCTGTCGCGCGATGTCGCGACCCTGAAGGCGGCGCGCCAGACCCTGCTGATGCTGGATGCGAAGCCGGCGCTGGCTGGACTGAATTGACACGGTGCGTGCGCACGCAGGCTTGACGCCGGCGTACCAGGCGTAGCCTAGTGCCGGTCCCAGCGCGGTGAATACTCGGGTAGTGCCGGCTCGTTGGCCGACGCGCCCAACGTGCGCACCAGCTGCAGCACGTCTTCCGCCTTGATGAAGCTGGCCGACGAACTGGCCGCCAACAGTTTTTCCGGCGGCTGCGAGCGCGCGATCGCGAAGCCCTGCACGTAGTCGACGCCGATCTCGGCCAGCGTGCGGATCGTGGCCGCGTCCTCGGCCCACTCGGCGATCGTCTTCATGCCCAGGTTGGCGGCCAGGTTGACGATCGCCTCGACGATGGCGACATTGGCCGGATGGGCATTGATGTTGACGATGAAGTTGCCGTCGATTTTCAGCACGTCGGCCGGCAATTCCTTCAGGTAGGAGAACGAGGTGTAGCCGGCGCCGAAGTCGTCCAGCGCGACCTTGACGCCGAAGTTGCGCACCTGGTCGATGAAGCGGCGCGTGTTGTCGAGGTCGTGCAGCGCCACGCTCTCGGTGATCTCCATGCACAGGCGCGACGCCACGTGGGTGTAGCGCGACAGGATCTCCAGCGCGTCCTGCACGAAGTGCTCGTCGTTGAGCGAGGCGCCGGACAGGTTCATGCAGACGAAGCGCGTGTTCTTCAGGCCCTCGACGTTGTCCTCGATCCAGCCGAGGGTCGTATTCAGGACCCAGCGGTCGATCACGCCGGCGCGGCCGCTCTTCTCGGCGGCGGCGATCAGCGGGCCGGCCGGTGAGACGCGGCCGTCGTGTTCGCGCATGCGCAGCAGCACCTCGAAGTTCAGCGATTCCATCGGTGCGCTCAGCGACATGATCGGCTGCATTTCCAGGAACATCCCTTCGGTGGCGTTGGGACCGGCAAGGCGCTCGACCAGATTCAACTCGGCCTCGCGTTCCTGGAAGGCGGTCGAGCCGCGCTTGTAGACCACCAGCCCGTCGCTATGGCCATCCTTGGCTTCGCGGCAGGCACGGTCGGCGGTCGACACCGCATCCTTCATCGGCATCCCGGGCGCGACTTCGATCAGGCCGACCGAGCTGCGCACGTGGAAAGCCTTGTCGCCGACCCGGTACGGGGTGCCGCCGATGCGGTCGACGATGCCGCGGCAGATCAGGGTCGCCAGGGGCACCGCGGTATCCGGCATGACGATCACGAATTCGTCGCCGCCGACGCGGCCGATCTTCTGGCCGCCGCCCAACATCAGTTCGATCCGCTCGCACACCTGCTTCAGGACTTCGTCGCCGGCGGCGTGGCCGAACAGGTCGTTGATCAGCTTGAACCGGTCGAGATCGATGTAGGCGAGGCTGAGCGGCTTGCCGCCGGCGAGCGGCTGCACCGCGTCCTCGAACACCTTCTCGATGCCGCGCCGGTTGAAGACCTTGGTCAAGGCGTCGTTGTCGGCCATGAAGCGCAGCTGTTCGGTGGCCTTCACCTTTTCCGTCACGTCCTGCATCACCGCCTCGATGCGGCCGTGCGCCAGCGTGGCGCTGACCATGAAGCAGCGGTTGCCGTCACGGCTGGTGACCTGCATCTCGGCGTCGCTCTGCATGTGCACCTGCTCGTGCAGCGCGACCCAGAAGCTCTCGGCGAAGAACTGTTTCCAGGCGGTCCGGCCGGGTACGAACTTGCTGCCGTCGGCGACGTCGAGCATCTTCAGCATGGCCGGGTTGGCGCTCAGGAAGTGACCATACATGTCGAGCGTGAACAGGCCGACCGGCATCGCCTCGTAGGCGTGCTGCAGCTTGTCCTGCGCTTCCAGGCGCTTCTCGGTCTCGACCCGCATCTGCTCGGCCACGGCGAGCGCCGCCAGCATGCTCGAGGTCAGCGCCGCGGTCACGCTGTTGGCCACGCCGAGCAGCTCGCGCACGCCCAGCGCCGCCGCGAACACCTCGGTCAGGCTGGACAGGAAAGTGACGGTGAAGGAGGCCGCGAACCACATCGCCACGTGCGACTGCGAGCGCAGCATGACGTTGACCAGGCCCAGGATCATCAGCGACAGGCTGCCGGCCACGATAATCCACATCACCGGCAGGAAGCCGCCGTAGGGGAGCCAGATCGCGCACGGCAGCAGCGCCAGCACCAGCCACTGGACCACGCGCAGCAGCGGCGCGAAGCGGGTGCGCAGCAGGTCGGCGCCGAACAGCGTCATGTAGAGAGTGAGGGTGGCGATCGCGTACAGCGCCATGGTCAGCGCACGGCTTGGGAGCAGCCACTCGACCGGCACCTGCTGGCCCAGCCACTGGGTGTCCCAGCCTGCCGACAGCGCCGCCACGCGCAGGTTCAGGATCAGCCAGCCCGCGAACTGCAGGTACAGTACCTGGCGGTTGATGACGGCGGTGACCAGGATGAACAGGCTCAGCACGATCATGCCGCCGTCCAGCAGGCCGGACTGGCGGTGGAACTGCTGGGTCGACAGCGCCAGCCGGTCGGCCGGCCATTGCAGTAGCGTCAGGTGGGCCGGGCCGGAGAAGCTGGCGCGGCACAGCACGTCCCCGCGCGTCCCGGGCAGGCTCAGCGCGAAGCCGGCCTTGGCGTCGCTCAGGGCGCCGTCGGCGCCGCCGCGGGTGGCGCTGCCCAGCATCTTCAAGGTCGCGACATCCCAGCAGCGCAGCGCGACCATATGGCGCGACGGGAATTCGGCAGCATCGGGGATGCCGCCGAGCTCACGCGGATGGAAGGCGAACCAGACCGGTGCCTCGGCCAAGTGCGTATCGTAGGCATCGACCGGATGCGACTGCGCCAGTTCGCGCAGCGCGGCCGAGGGGGTCAAGATGGCGTCGTGGTCGGCGACGGCGCGGAAGCTCAGCGGCTGGCCGCCGCCGCCGGTGAAGTGGCTGTTCCACAGCATCAGCACCAGGATCGACACCAGCGCCACCCCGGCCGGCACGCAATACACCGACAACACGCGCATCGTGGTTTCGATGCCCCGGTGGATCGCTATCAGGAACATCGGCTTGTGCGTGGAGGAGGACGGCTGGAAAGGTTGGAACATGGGTATCGATCAGGCTGTCAGGCGCCGGCGAACCGCCGGCCGCATCGACTTGAAGGATACAGGCTCACAATAATTCCGTCATGCAATATATTCTCGTCAGGCCATCGCGAAGCTTGGAACCCGTTCCACCGCTGCATTCGGACGCGCAGCCGGCGCAATCTTGTGGCGTGGCCGCAACTCGCCGATCTGGATGTCCGGGTGGTTGGTGTGGAATACGTACTTCATCAGCGGGTGGCGCGCTTCGCTCCAGCGCGCTTCGGCGGTGGCGACTTCAAAGGCCATCACGCGGTGCGGTATGTTGCCGACGTGGCGCAGCGGAATCCGCTCGCCCGGCCCGAACA
>JAKOOD010000009.1 GCA_022701635.1 Burkholderiaceae bacterium
GCGCGGTGATCATCGAGAACAGGATGAACACTTCGTACAGGTTCGACACCGGGATGTGGCCGACATCGGCGCCGACCAGATAGGATTCGTACCAGCGCACCATCATGCCGGTGAAGCCGAGCACCACGGCGGCCCAGCACAGCTTGGAGCCGACGCTGCCGCCGAACGGCGAGCGCGCCACCAGGCCGATCCAGTAGAACACGGTCGAGAACACGAACAAGGCGCTCATCCACAGGATCGCGGATTGGCTCGACAGCATGTACTTGAGGAAGAATTTCTGGTTGGCGGCGTCCAGCGACCCGCCGTACAGCGACACCGCCCACAGCGCCAGCACGGCGATCAGCGGCATCAGCCAGCGCACCGGCTTCCAGCCCCAGCCCAGCAGCGCGAAGGTCGGCGCGGCCAGCACCAGGATCGCCTGTTCGTAGACGTCCATGAAGTGGCCGAAGCGCTGCAGCGCGAACAGGCTGGCGGCCAGCAAGCCGGCGCCGAACAGCCAGTCGAGCGCCGTCAGGCGCCTGAAGAAGCCTTGCGGGCGGGCGTATTTTTCCGCCGCCTTGAGGGCCGCGCTTGCTTGCGATGCGGGTGACATATCCATTCTCTTCTCCACTTACGCCGATTGCGGTAGGACTGTTTTCAAATCGTCGAACTCGCGCTCGAAATCGAGGGTCTTGCGCTGGGTGCTCATCGCCATCATGGCATGGGCGCCGCCCTGGTCGTCGCCGCGGACCCAGACCCAGATACGGCGCTCGCGGATGTAGAACATGGCAAAGATGCCCAGCACCAGCAGCAGGCAGCCGAGGTAGACGACTTTCTTGCCCGGCGAGCGCGTCACCTGCAGCCCGGACGCCTTTACCTCGGTGAATTCGTCGAGCGCCAGGTAGACCGGCGCGCCATAGAAAAAGCTGTCCGACAGCGCGTTGGTCGCCAGCTGCAGGAAGCGGCCATGGGCTTCGGTCGGCTCGGCCGGCGCCTCGCCGGCACGTGCCCGCGCTGCCTGCCACAGTTCCCACAGGGCGCCGTTGAGCATCTTCATGAACACATTGGCGGCCTTTTCCTGCTCGGCCTTCGGGATCCGTTCCAGGAAGGTCGACACGCCCATGAAGCCGCCCGCGCCCTGCCCCGCGTCGCCGGCGAACAGGCCCAGGGTCTTGGCCGCCGATTCCTGCAGCTGGGCCGCCAGGGCGGCATTCGGATTCGGCTGGGGCAGCGCGCGCCGCGCATAGCGGCGCGCCGCTTCCTGGCGCAAGGCCGGATCGGCCAGCGCGGCGCGCAGGCGCATCCATTCGCGTACGCCATGCTGGTCGTCGGCCGGGATACGCAGGTAGCTGAAGGCGTCGGACGGATTGTTGCGCACGCCCGCCAGGTAGACTTGCGCGCCCTCCAGCGTCACCGGCTGCATGTAGTTCAGGAATTCGCGCGCCTGGCCGGTCTTGTCGCGCAGCTTGTATTGCACGCTGGGGCCGACATTCTTCAGGTCCTTGTTGTTGGCGCTCTTGGCGGCCGAGCCCGAGTGCTGGGACAGCGCCTGGGCGAACTGTTGGTCGAAGGATTGCGTCTTGCTGACCTTGCGCAGGTCGCCCTCGGTATTCATGTTCTCGACGTTGAACGGGCGGAAGCCGGACCACTCGACCGTGTAGTCGCCACCGGCCCCCTTGAGCTTGGTCTCACTGTTGACCTCGCCTTCGATGGCGAAGGTGGCGTCGCCCGTGCCGGTCATCGGGTAGCCAGTGAGTGTCAGCTTGCTGCCGCCGTCGTCGACGCCGGACTGGTAGACCGCCACGCCGCGGTAGATCAGCGGCTCGTTGACGCGGATCTTGGCCGGGAAGGTCTTGCCGGTCTCGTGGTCGCGGATCGTGACTTCACTCGAGAACAGCTTGGGCATGCCGGTCGAGTAAAAGTCGATGATGAACTTGTTCAGCGTGATCGTGAACGGCAAGTCCTGCAGCAGGACGCCGTCGGCGCGCGGGATCATGACGGTATTGCTGGACTTGCCTTCGGCGATCTGGGTGGTGCCGCGAAAGCTGGGATTGCCCAGGCCGAGCCGGTTGCGTGTCGTCAGTTCGCCACTGATGTAGGGTGTCTTGCCGAAGAACCATTCCTGGAAGCGGATCGGGAGATTCGAATCGAGCAGGCCGCCGAGCAGGATCACGATGATCGCCGTGTGCGCAAAGATATACCCGAACTTGTTGCCGGCGCCCTTCTTGGCCGCCACCAGCACGCCGCCGGCCTTGTCCACCAGTTTGACGCGGTAGCCGGCATTGCCGAGGCGCTGGGCGGTCTGGGTGGCCAGCGGCACCGCGGCCAGGCTGGAGGTCCATTCCGCCTTGTGGTGAAAATTGCGCAACGATTCTTCGCGCACGCTGTCGCGCCAGCTGCGCATGTCGCGCACCATGCGCGGCGCATTGCGCGTCACGCACAGGGCGGTCGAGACGATCAATACCGCCAGGATCAGCAGGAACCACCAGGCCGAGTACACGCTGTACAGGCCGATCCTGTCGAAAATCGCGTTCCAGAACGGGCCGAACTGATTGATGTAGTCGGGCGTGGGCTGGTCCTGCTTCATGACGGTGCCGATGGTGGCGGCGATCGCGATCATCATCAGCAGGGTGATGGCAAAACGCATCGACGACACCAGTTCGACCGCCTCGGCCAAGCCACGGCGCCGCGTTTTCAATTCAATTCCGGTGGTGCTCATCGGTGGCTGCTTCTTTCAGTTGCGACATACTGGCGCGAGGATACAGTAAAAAGGGCAGCCTGCCAGTATGCAGCTGCCCTTTTCCACCGGCCCTTGCGAGGCGAGCGCCTACTTCAACCCGGCGATATAGTCGGCCACCGCCTTCATTTCCTCGTCCGACATGCGCTTGGACAACGCGACCATCTGCACACTGTTCTTGCGCGCGCCGCCCTTGAACGCCTGCAGCTGGGCCACGGTGTAGTCCTGGTGCTGGCCGGCCAGGCGCGGGTACTGGATCGGGATGCCGGACCCGGTGGCGCCATGGCAGCTGGCACAGGCGGCCACGCCGCGCTCGGCGATGCCGCCGCGGTAGATCTTGCGGCCCATGTCCAGGGTGTCCTTGTTGCGCGCCGCACCGCCCTTCGGCTGCTGGGTGGCGAGCCAGGCGGCGATGTTCTTCTTTTCGTCCTCGGACAGCATCTTGGCGTAGGTCGTCATGACCGGCTGGTTGCGGTTGGGCGTGGTGAAGTCGACCAGCTGCTTGTGGAGGTAGTTTTCGTTCTGGCCGGACAGCTTGGGATTGGCGACGATGGTCGAGTTGCCGGCGGCGCCGTGACAGGAGACACAGGCCGGCAGGCCGCGCGCGTTGTCGCCCGTATCGTAGAGGGAGCCGCCCTTGGCGGGGTCGACTTTGGGAACGGCCGCCGGGGCATGGGCTGCGTCCGCCGCCAAGGCATTGGCGGCGAAGAGGGTTAACAAGGAGGTCACGAATGCCGCGCGCGCGGCCGGTAAGAACACACGATTCATTCAAGCACCCTGAAAAAGTCAAATCTATGAAGAACTTGCAGTTACAGTGCGGCGGCCATGCTCGTGCCCCGGGCGCGCAGCGCCAGGTAACTCCCTATTGTACAATAGCTTGCTTTCCAGACCGCTTTTTTAGTTGTCTTTTCAGCTTCATTTTCGTTTCCTCCGCTCATACACTCCGCCCCATGTCCAAACTCTGGCAAGCCCGCTTTTTCACGACCGTCAACCAGCTGCGGGATCTTCCCGATACGCAGGTGCCGGAAATCGCCTTCGCCGGCCGGTCCAATGCGGGCAAATCGACGGCGATCAATATCCTGACCAACCAGAAGGGCCTGGCCTTCGCGTCCAAGACGCCGGGTCGTACCCAGCACATCAACTTCTTCTCGATCGGCGGCGCCCACGTGGCGATGCACCGCAAGGACCCGACCAATGTCGATGAGATCCAGGCGCTGCTGGTCGACCTGCCCGGCTACGGCTATGCGGAAGTGTCGGGCACGGCCAAGCTGCACTGGCAAAAGCTGCTGGGCGATTACGTGCAACGGCGCGACCAGCTGGCCGCCCTGGTCCTGATCATGGACTCGCGCCGCCCGTTCACCGAGCTGGACGTGCAGATGCTGGAATGGTTCGCCCCGACCGGCAAGCCGATCCATTGCATCCTGACCAAGGTGGATAAGCTGAACCGCAACGAGTCGGTCAACGTGCTGCGCCAGGCCAGGCAGATCCTCGACAGCTACGTCGACGAGGAAGGCGAAGGCTTCCCATTCACGGTGCAGCTGTTCTCGGCGCTCAAGCGCGTGGGCATCGACGAAGCGAACGACAAGATCATCGAATTGCTCGGCCTAGACAAAGAAGAGGAAGCCGGGCAGGAGAACAGCGGAGACGACACCGCGGCCCCGGGACCGGACGACGAGCAGTCCGGCCAGGCCGATTGACCATCCACAAGGACATCTCATGCCGATCATCACCCCCAACGCCTACCCCGCCGTCCGCATGCGCCGCATGCGCCGCGACCCCTTCTCGCGCGCCCTGATGCGCGAAAACACCGTCACCGCGTCCGACCTGATCTACCCGGTCTTCATCCTCGACGGCCAGAACCAGCGCCAGCAGGTGGCTTCGATGCCGGGCGTGGAACGCGTCTCCGTCGATTTGCTGCTGAAAGTGGCCGAGGAAGCCGTCAGCCTGGGCATCCCGGTGCTGGCGCTGTTCCCGGTCATCGACGCGGCGTTGAAGACCTATGACGGCGTCGAAGCCACCAATCCGGAAGGCCTGATACCGCGCGCCGTCAAGGCGCTCAAGCGCGAATTCCCGCAGCTCGGCCTGATGACCGACGTCGCGCTCGACCCCTACACCACCCACGGCCAGGACGGCTTGCCGGACGAGAACGGCTACATCGTCAACGAAAAGACGATCGACATGCTGATCCGCCAGGCGATGGCCCAGGCCGAAGCCGGCGTCGACATCGTGGCGCCGTCGGACATGATGGACGGCCGCATCGGCGCGATCCGCGTGGCGCTGGAAGAGCAGAACCTGATCCATACCCGCATCATGGCCTATTCGGCCAAGTACGCATCGGCCTACTACGGCCCGTTCCGCGACGCGGTCGGTTCCGCCGCCAACCTGGGCAAGGCCGACAAGAACACCTACCAGATGGACCCGGCCAACACCGACGAAGCCCTGCGCGAAGTGGCGCTGGACATCGCCGAAGGCGCCGACATGGTCATGGTCAAGCCCGGCATGCCCTACCTGGACGTGGTACGTCGCGTCAAGGACGAGTTCAAGGTACCGACCTTCGCCTACCAGGTCAGCGGCGAGTATGCGATGCTGCAGGCGGCTTTCCAGAACGGCTGGCTGGACAAGGACAAGATCATCATGGAAACCATGATGTCGTTCAAGCGGGCCGGGGCGGATGGGGTGCTGACCTACTTTGCGCTGGATGTGGCGCGTCGCTTGAAGGCTGGGGCCTGATCCCGGTTTTGCTCAGCTAATAAAAAACCGCGCCGGGTGCGCGGTTTTTTTATGCGTTATCGGTACGAGACCAACTTGGGCCCCTGCCTTCGCAGGGGCGACGGTCTTATGGCAAACGGCCAAGTCAAGCCACTATGGCCGCGCCTTCAGCACGTCGCCCCTGCGCAGGCAGGGGCCCAAGTCGTAGGGTGGGCTCCCCGAGCCCACCCTACCCACCCCGACGCGGCGGCTTGTACTCCGGGAACATCTCCTTGAACAGGAAATCCATCAATTCCTGCGTATCCTGCGGCCGCGCCGACAAGGTCACCACCCGGTTCAGGCGATGCGAATCCCACTCGAAATCGCCGGTCTTTTCCTTGCGGATCAGCTCGATCATCTTCTTGACGATCGCGGTCTCGATGTCCGGATCGCCGCCGCGCTCGACCGTCACGGCGGTCAGCCAGCGGCGCTTGAAGTTCGGGTTCCAGCCGCGGAACTTGACGTCGGCGCTGTTGAAGGTCTTGTTGCTGACGCTGAACACGCCACCGGTTTCGTTCGGGTCCTGGCCGCCGCGGCCGTTGATGGCGCCGATGTTGGCGAGCGCGTTGCGCATGCCCTTGGCCGACTGGCTTTCCTCGGTGGAGTCGCTCTGGCTCGGTGCGCCGCGCGCCTTGCGCTTGGCGTCGATGTAGGCCTGCATGTCAGTGACTTCCGGCTCCACCTTGGCCACTTCCTTGGGCGGCGGCGGCGGCGGGTCCTGGACCGGCTTTTCCTTCGGCAGCGTGATGGTGTTCGGCAAGCGCTTGACCTGGGTCACGCGCGGCGGCGTCGCCCGGGTCGGGGCAGCCGGCTTGGCGGCCTTGGGCGCTGCCTCGGCCTTCGGTTTCGTGGTCGGCTTGGTGGGCGCCAGCGGCGGCAGCCAGACGATGGCTTCGCCGGACTTGGCGGCGGCATGCTGCGGCTTGATCTTGGGCTGGAAATACCAGATCGCGACCAGCAGCACGTGCACCGCGATGGCGACGATCAGGCCGTAGCGGCGGTTGCCGTCCTGCTCGCCGTAAGCGATCACCTTCCGTCCGGGCAGGGGTTGGCCGCAATGTGCGCAGACATCGCTGTCGTCCAGTGGGCTGTGGGAATGGTCACGCAAGATCGTCGAAATTCCAGGGAAAACGGCAAATAGGGGCAGTCCAGTGCGGCAGTCTAACCTGTTTGACTTCCCGGCGCACGCTTGTTGGACGTTTGCCAACAGCTTACAAGCTGATGAAATTGATGGTTGTTACAACATGTATCAGGGACCCGCGGTCCCTGAACCATGCACCAGATGACCATTATAGGGTGGCGGGGACGGCGCAACCCAACATGGCGGGAATGTAATGCGAGGGCGCAGGGTGCGCCCCGCATGGCTCAGGCCGCCTTGTTCAGCACCATCGTCGGCGCCACATGGTGCACCGCCTCGTCCACCACGGCGTCCGTCATCGGCCCGTTGCCACTGTAGCGATCCAGATACAGGTAGATCACCGGAGTGATGTACAGCGTGATCACCTGCGAGAAGATCAGGCCGCCGCACACCGCCAGGCCCAGCGGCTGGCGCAGTTCAGCGCCGGCGCCGAGGCCGAGGGCGATCGGCAGCGCGCCCATCAGCGCGGCCAGCGTCGTCATCATGATCGGGCGGAAGCGCAGGATGCACGCCTCGCGGATCGCCTGCTCCGGGGTCATGCCGGCGTTGCGCTGGGCGTCCAGGGCGAAGTCGATCATCATGATCGCGTTCTTTTTCACGATACCGATCAGCATCAGGATGCCGATCATGGCGATCATCGTCAGGTCCATGTTGAACAGGCGCAGCGTCAGCAGCGCCCCCACCGCCGCCGACGGCAGGCCGGCCAGGATGGTCAGCGGGTGGATGAAGCTTTCGTACAGCACGCCCAGCAGCACGTAGATCACGCCGACCGCCGCGATGATCAAAATCAACTGGCTCGACTGGGAATCCTGGAACACCGCCGCGTCGCCGCCGTATTTGGTGATGATCGAGGCCGGCAGCTTCATGTCGCGCCCCATCTGCTCGATCGCCGCGGTCGCTTCGCCCAGCGGCGCATCCGGCGCCAGGTTGAAGGACAGCGTGATCGCCTGCAACTGGCCCTGGTGGTTGACCGCGATCGGACCGACCGTGCGCTTGACCTTCGCCAGGCTGGACAGCTGCACCAGCCGGCCATCCTTGCTGCGCACCGACAGGCGCGACAGCGCGTCCTCGAACTGGCGGTCTTCGTTGGCGGTTTCCAGGATCACGTAATAGCTGGCCGCGCTCGAATAGATGGTCGAGACCTGGCGCTCGCCGAAGGCGGCGTACAGCGCGGTGCGGACGTCGCCCAGCGACACGCCGAGCGCGTTGGCCTTGTCGCGGTCGATGTCGAGGGTGGCCTGCAGGCCCTTTTCCTGGGTGTCGCTGGTGACGTCGCGGAACAGCGGGTTGTTGCGCATGCGCTCCATGAACGCGTTCGACCAGCTGCCGATGTCCGCGCCCGACACGCTCTGCAGCGTGTACTGGTAGCGGCTCTTGCTCTGGCGGCCGCCCAGCTGCAGGTTCTGCACCGGCGCCATGTAGACGTTGATGCCGGCGACTTGTCGCGTGGACTTGCGCAGGCGCTCCAGCACCTGCGGCATCTTGTCGCGCTGCTCGCGTGGCTTGAGCACCACGAACATGCGCCCGCCGTTGCCGCCGCCGGAGAACGCGGTCACGTCCTGCACCGCCGGATCGGCCTGGATCGTGGCCGCCACCCGCGCCTGCAACGCCATCATGGCCGACGACGAGATGTCTTCCGCGGCCTCGGTGCTCACGCGCAGCTGGCCGATGTCCTCCTCGGGGAAGAAACCCTTCGGAATCGTGGTGTACATCACGGCCGTCAGCGCGAAGGTGCCGAGCGCGATCATCAGCACGATGAAGCGGTGCTTCAAGGCGATGTCGAGCGTCTTTTCGTAGCCGTCGCGCACCGCGGTGAACCCGGCTTCGAAGTGGCGGCCGATGAAGCTCTTTTCCTCGGCATGGTCATGCCCCGCATGTCCTTCATGCGCGGGGAGCAGGCGCGACGCCAGCATCGGCACCAGCGTCAGCGACACCACCGCCGACACCAGGATCGCCAGGCCGACGATCACCGCGAATTCGTGGAACAGCAGGCCGATCACGCCCGGCATGAAGAAGATCGGGATGAACACGGCGATCAGCGAGATCGAGATCGAGATGATGGTAAACCCCATCTCGCGCGACCCCTCGAGGGCGGCGCGCATCGGCTTCTTGCCCATCTCGATGTGGCGCACGATGTTTTCCAGCACCACGATGGCGTCGTCGACCACCAGGCCCACGGCCAGCGTGATGCCGAGCAGCGAGATGTTGTCCAGGCTGTAGCCGAGCCAGTACAGCAGCGACAAGGCGCCGAGCAGCGAGATCGGCATCGTGACGGCCGGGATGAAGGTGGCCGAGGCGCGGTGCAGGAACAGGAAGATCACCATCACCACCAGGCCGACGGTGAGCGCCAGCGTGAAGTTCACGTCGTGCAGCGCTTCGCGGATCGAGACCGAGCGGTCGTTGACCAGGTTGATCTTGATCGACGCCGGCAGCTGCGATTCGAAGCGCGGCAGCAGGTGGCGCACGTGGTCGACCACGGCGACGGTGTTGGCGTCCGGCTGGCGCTGCACCAGCAGCACGATGGCGCGCTCGCCGTTGTAGGCGCCGTAGGCCTTGGTCGACTGGTAGCTGTCCTCGACCTCGGCCACGTCCTTCAGGCGCACCGGCTGGCCGTCGCGGGTGGCGACGATCAGTTCGCGGAAGTCGGCCGCCTTCATCATCTGCGGCGGGCCCTGGATGGTCAGCGTCTGCTGCGGACCGTCGAGGATGCCGAGCGCGGAATTCGAGTTGGCCGAGCGCAGCGCGCTCGCCAGTTCGTCCATCGTCAGGTTGCGCGCGTTCATCAGGTCGGTCTTGGCGCGCACGCGCACGGCGAACTTCTTGCCGCCGTTGACCTGCACCTGGGCCACGCCCGGCAGCGTCGAAATCGCCGGCGACACCAGGTTCTCGGCGTAGTCGTTCAGCTCCGACAGGTTCATCGACGGCGAGCTCATGGTCATGAACAGCACCGGGGCGTCGGCCGGATTGACCTTGCGGTAGGACGGCAGGTCGGTCATTTCCTGCGGCAGCTGGCGCTGGGCCGCCAGCAGCGCGGCTTGCACGTCGACCGCGGCCGCGTTGATGTCGATCGTGGTGTCGAATTCCAGCGTCAGCGAGGTATTGCCCTGGGTGCTGGTCGAGGTGATCAGGTTGATGCCGGGGATGGTCGAGAACTGCTTCTCGAGCGGCAGCGCCACCGACGACGCCATCGTTTCCGGGCTGGCGCCGGACAGGTTGGCGTTGACGTTGATGACCGGCGTGTTATAGCTGGGCAGCGCGGCGACCGGGATATGCGAATAGGCCAGGATGCCGACCAGGATCAGGCTGATCGACAGCAGCACCACCATGATCGGCCGGCGGATGCACAGTTCGGACAAATTCATCGCGCTCAGCCTTTATGTGCGCCGGCTTCGGCGGTCAGCGTGTGCCCATCCTTGCCGTCCTTGCCGCCTTTGCCATTCGCGCCGCCCTTGTCCTGGCCACCATTATTCAGCTCGGACGCGAGACGCACCTTGCCACCCGGGCGCACGTTCTGCTTGCCCTCGGTGATGATGGTCTCGCTGCCGCTCAAGCCGCTGACGGCGGCGTCCACGCCGAAGCCGTAGATGCGCTCCACCGGCACCTGCCTGGCCGAGCGGTCCTTATCCAGCACGTACACGAAGGTGCCCTGGGCGCTGGTGATGATGGCGCTCTGCGGCACCACCACGGCATCCTTGATGGTCTGCACCGTGACCTTGGTGTTGACGTACTGGCCCGGCCACAGCGTGGTCTCGCGGTTGTCGAATTCGGCTTTCACCTTGATGGTGCCGGCGGTCGGATCGACCGTGTTGTCGACGAAGCTCAGCACGCCGTTCACCGGCGCCAGGCCAGCGCCCGGCAGGGCCTGCACCTCGACCTTGCCATGCTTCTGCGCCGCCAGCAGCGCCGGCAGGCTCGATTCCGGCAGGGTAAAGGCGACGTTGATCGGATCCAGCTGGGTGACCGTGGTCAGCGACGTCGTCGGCTGCACCAGGCTGCCCGGATAGACGCCGATGCCGCCGACGCGGCCCGCCATCGGCGCGCGGATCGCGGTATAGCTGGTGCTGACGCCGGCCGCGCGCGCGGCCGCGCTGTCGGCCTGCAGCGTGGCGCGCGCCTGATCCACCTGGGCGCGCAGGGTGTCGACCGCGCTCTGCGAGAAGAACTTCTGCGCCAGCAGGTCCTGGCTGCGTTTGTACTGGCGTTCGAGGTCGGCCAGCGAGGCGCGGTCGCGCTCGACCTGGGCTTGCGCCTTGTCCTGGTTGGCGCGGTCGGCGCGGTCGTCCAGCGAGAACATCAGCTCGCCCTGCTTCACGAACTGGCCTTCCTTGATATGGACCGTGCGGATGGTGGCGGTGGTCTGCGGATGCAGGTCGACGGTGCGGATCGGGGTGACGGTGCCGTTGGCGACCTGCAGCACCGGCACGTCCTGGCGTTGCGGCGCTACCACGTTGACCACGGCCGG
>JAKOOD010000014.1 GCA_022701635.1 Burkholderiaceae bacterium
TGATCCCAGTCGGCCAGGCCTGGAACCGCGCCATTGCCGGCGGCCTGGCCGACGCCAACCCGTACGACGGCATCGGCGATGGCCAGATCGACCTGTGGGCGCCCGAGAACTACCATGCCAGCCCCTACGGCTACTACCTGGAAGCGCTGACCATGTTCGGCAGCATCACCGGCCTCGACCCGACCTCGCTCGGCGCCGGCGACACCGTCGCACGCGACCTCGGCATCAGCGCCGCGAATGCCGCCGCGCTGCAGCGCTTTGCATCCGCGCAGCTGGCCGCCGAAGTGCCGGAACCGGGTGCGGTGGCGATGTTCCTGACGCTGGGTGGCCTGATGTGCGTGGCGCGCCGCCGCAAAGCGCCGCGCGGCTGATCCGGCTGGACAAAACGGCCGGCAGGCGGAATACTTGTTTGTAACTTTCACAAGGAGCATCATGCCGGCCCACCTTACTGTCCTGCCTTGCGTGCGCCGCCTGCTCGGCGGCGCTGCCTTCGCCGTCTTCGCTGCCAGCGCCGGCGCGGCGCCTGCCACCACCGTCCTGTTCGTCGGCAACAGTTTCACCTACGGCGACCCCGCCGGCGCACCGGCGCCGTCGGTCAAGGCCTACCGGCCGGACACGGTCACCGACCTGAACGGCGCCGGCATCGGCGGCGTGCCGGCCCTGTTCAAGACCTTCACCGAGGAAGCCGGCCTGCGCTACGACGTCAGCCTGGAAACCATTCCCGGCGCCGGCCTGCACGACCATTACGACAAGAAGCTGGGCACCATCGCGAAAGCCTGGGACCTGGTGCTGCTGCAGAGCTACAGCACGCTCGACGCCAAGCGGCCCGGCAATCCGGAGATGCTGATCAAATATTCGGGCCTGCTGGCCGAAGCCTTCCACGACAAGAACCCCAAGGTGCGCGTGATGCTGACCGCGACCTGGTCGCGTGCGGACCAGACCTGGAAGCCGGGCGGCGCCTGGTACGGCAAGCCGATCGCCCAGATGGCAACGGACGTGCGCCGCGGCTACGATGCCGCCGACGCCGCCTCGCCCCTGATCGATGGCGTGATCCCGGTCGGCGAAGCCTGGAACCGCGCGATTGCCGGCGGCCTGGCCGATCCGAACCCCTACGACGGCATCACCGCCGGCCAGATCAACCTGTGGGCGCCGGACAACTACCACGGCAGCGTCCACGGCTATTACCTGGAAGCGCTGACCGTCTTCGGGGCCGTCACCGGCAAGGACCCGCGTTCGCTCGGCGCCAGCGAGCGCGCGGCGCGCGAACTGGGCATCGATCCGGCCACCGCCATGGCGCTGCAGCGCATCGCCGCCGCGCAACTGGCGCAGCCGAACGCGCACTGAGGGGTGCCGATCAGCGCATGACTTGCAGCTTGACCTTCTTGCCGTCGCGGTAGGTATACAGCGTCAGCGCGGCATTCAGCAGGTCGCCGTGGGGGTCGAAGGCGATGGTGCCGGTGACGCCCTGGTGCTTGACCTTCGCCAGCGCCGGCAGGAATTTCGCAGGGTCGCTGGAACCGGCCTGCTGCATCGCCTGCGCGAACACCATCACGGCGTCGTAGGCGTACGGCGCGTAGGTCTGCAGCTCCATCTTGTAGCGCTGGCGGTAGCGGTCAGCGAAGGCCTTGGCCGCCGCCTCCTCGGGACCGGTGACGCCGCCCGCCACCACGCACAGGACGTGGTCGTTGCCGAGCGCGTCGCCCGCCAGCTGCGGCAGCTTTTCCGAGCAGATGCCGTCGCCCGACACCAGCGTGGCTCCCATGCCGAGCGCCTTCATCTGCTTCAGCAGCGGACCGGCCACCGCGTCCATGCCACCGTAGAACACCACGTCCGGCTTGCGCGCGCGGATCTGGGTCAGGATCGCATTGAAGTCGGTCGCCTTGTCGTTGGTGAACTGGCGGCTGACCAGCTCGGCCCCGCCGGCCGCCTTGACGCCCTTCACGAATTCGTCGGCCAGGCCCTGGCCGAAGGCGGTGCGGTCGTCGATCACGGCAATCTTCGTCGCGTGCAGGGTCTTGATCGAATACGTGGCCAGCGTGCGCCCGACCAGGCCGTCGTTGGCGACCACGCGAAAGGCGGTTTTATACCCCTGGCGGGTGTACAGCGGCGTGGTGGCCGCCGGCGAGATCTGCGGAATGCCGGCGCTGTTGTAGATCTTCGAAGCCGGCACCGTGGTGCCGGAATTCAGGTGCCCGACCACGGCCACGGCGCCGGCGTCGACCAGCTTCTGGGCGGCGGCGGTGCCCATCTTCGGGTCGGCGCCGTCGTCCTCGGGCTGCAGCACCCATTTGACCTTCTTGCCGCCGACCGGCGTGCCCTTGGCGTTGAGTTCGTCGATCGCCATGCGCGCGCCGTTTTCGATGTCCTTGCCCTGGTGGGCGCCGGAGCCCGACAGCGGCGACACCGTGCCGATTTTTACGGTCGTCTGGGCCTGCGCGGCGGGCGCGGCGAGGACGAACAGGCATGGCAGGAGAATGGCGCGACGCATGACAGGCTTCCCTTGGTTGTCGGTTGGATGCCTGATTGTAATGCTGTGTTGGCAAGATCAGTCGTTCGCCTGGCGCACGCCCCCCGATGCCTCGCAATACGCCGTATCGCGCGCGACCGCCGGCCGGCATCACGACGCCGAGACCGCTGGGCGCGCTGCCCGCCAACACGTCGACGGCATTCCCGACCAGCGGGCGTGCTTACCAGAAGATCACGCGCTGTTCCGGTGCCAGGTACATCCTGTCGCCCGGCTTGACGTCGAAGGCCTCGTAATAGCCGGGATGGTTGCGCAGGCTGCCGTTGACGCGGAATTCGGACGGCGAATGCGGGTCCGATTTGACCTGCGCGATCAGGGCGGCATCGCGCGCCTTGCCGCGCCGCGCCTGGGCCATGCCCATGAAGATGCGCTGCTCGGCGCTGTAGCCGTCGATCACCGGCGCCGGCTTGCCATTCAGCGAAATCCGGTAGGCGCGGCTGGCCATGATGGCGCCGGCGTTGTCGGCGATGTTCTCGCCCAGCGTCAGCTCGCCGTTCAGGTGGTAGCCGTCGACCGGGCTGTAGCCGTTGTATTGCGCCACCAGCACCTTGCCCTTGGCGGCGAATTTCTCGCCGTCTTCTTTGGTCCACCAGTTGCGCAAATTGCCGTCGCCGTCGTACTGGGCGCCCTGGTCGTCGAAGGCGTGGCTGATCTCGTGGCCGATCGAGATGCCGACCGCGCCGTAGTTGATGGCCGGCTCGGCGTTCGCATCGTAGAGCGGCGACTGCAGGCGCGCGGCCGGGAACACGACTTCGTTCATCTCCGGGCTGTAGTAGGCGTTCACGGTCTGCGGCGTCATGTGCCATTCGCCGCGGTTGACCGGCTGGCCCAGCTTGTTCACGCCGACCTGGTGGGCGAACGCGCGCGCGCGCATCACGTTGCCGGCCAGGTCGCCGCGCTGGATGACCAGCGCCGCATAATCGCGCCACTGCTCCGGATAACCGACCTTGACCGCAATCTTGGCCAGCTTGGCCTGCGCCTGCTTCTTGGTCTCCGGGCTCATCCAGTCGAGCGTGTCGATGCGCTCCTTGTAGGCCAGCAGGAAGTTGTCCACCATGTCCTGGACCTGCGCCTTGCGCTCGGCCGGGAAGTAGTTCTTCACGTAGACCTTGCCGACGACTTCGCCGAGGTCGCGGTTGATCTGGGCGATCGCCAGCTTCTCGACCGGACGGTTGACCTTGGCGCCCGACAGCACGCTGCCGCGGAAGGCGAAGCTCTCGTCCACGAAGGGCTGCGACAGGTAAGGGGCGTAAGTGCTCAGCAGGCGGAACGTGAAATAGGATTTCCAGGTGTCGACCGGGGTGGCGGCGATGATCTTGTCGAGCGCCTGCAGGTAGCTCGGCTGGCTGACGTTGACCTCGCTCACCTTGCCGGCAATGCCTTGTTCCTTCATCCAGCCATCCCAGTCGAAGCCGGGCGCCAGCGCCTTCAGCCCGGCGAGCGTCACCTTGTTGTAGGTCTTGACCGGGTCGCGGTTCTGCACCGCGCTCCACTGGGCCGTGGCGATCCCGGTTTCCAGCGCCACGATGCGCGCGGCCTGGCCGGCCGGGTCGGGCTGGCCGGCCAGCGCCAGCAGTTTTTCGACGTGCGCCTGGTATTTGGCGCGGGTGTCCATCAGCTTGGCGTCGCCGGTCTGGAGATAGAAATCGCGGTTCGGCATGCCCAGGCCCGACTGCGAAATATCGACCAGGTAGCGCGTCGACTGCTTGCTGTCCTGGCCCACGCTCATGGCGACCGGGCTGCCGGCACCGATGCGGCCGGCATGCGCGGCCAGCGCGCCCAGGCCCCGCTTGTCCTCCAGCGCGGCGATGCGCGCCAGCTCGGCCTTCAGGGGCGTCACGCCGAGCGCGTTGCGCTGCGCCTGGTCGACGTAGCTGGCGTAATAATCGCCCATCTTCTGGTTGTCGGAACCGGTCTTCGCCGCCTTGTCCTGCGCCGCCCCCTCGATCAGCGTGCGGATCTGGCCTTCGACGTTTTCCTGTGCAATGTTAAAAGCGCCCCAGCTCGCGCGATCGTTCGGGATTTCGACGTCCTTCAGCCATTTCCCTTGGGAGTAACGGAAAAAGTCGTCCTGCGGGCGCACCGCCGCGTCGAGCGCGCTCTTGTCCACGCCGGACACCGGCGCGGCGGCAGTCGCGCCGGGGGTGGCCGCCGCGGTGCCGGCGGACACTGCGGCGGACACGGCGGCCGTCGGGGCGGCAAAGGCTGCGCCGGCGAACAGGCCGGCAATCAGGGCGCTGCCCAGGGTAGGCTTCATGCATGTCTCCTCATCAATGAAGCAAGGAATCCTAAATTAATCCCCACCCCTTGCCAAGGATTCATTGTGGGTAGGACGGGCGCCCCCATCTGCCGACGCATGTCGCGCGCTATTCCCCTTCCCGTCTTACTTGCTCTGCCCGCCTTGCTGCCCCTGGCCATCGCCGGCCCCGCCCTGTTCGCCGCCGCCGCCGCGCTGCTGGCCCCCGCCCCGGCGCATGCCGACGAACTGGCCGACCTGGTGAACGCCTACCGCGCCGCGCCTGCCGGTTGCGATGGCAGCCCCGCGGCGGCGCCGCTGGTACCGGAAACCGCGCTGGCGCGCGTGGAAGTCGACACCGGCACCTTCCTCGAATCGGCGCTGCAGCGCCTGGGCTACCGTGCCGACCGCGCCGAAGCGATCTCGCTGACCGGCCCCAGGGATGCGCCGGCGGCGATGGCAGTGCTGCGCCAGAAATATTGCGCCACGCTGCTCGACCCGGGCCTGGCCGCGATCGGCACCGCGCGCCGCGGCGATGCCTGGCAAGTCGTGCTGGCGCATCCGCTGATCCTGCCCGCGTTGCCCGGCTGGGAAACCGCCGGGGCCGAGATCCTCGACGGCGTCAACCAGGCGCGGGCGCAGCCGCGCAGCTGCGGCACGCAGTCGTTCGCGGCGGCGCCCCCGGTCGTGTGGAACGGGCGCCTGGCCCTGGCCGCGCTGGCCCACAGCAGCAACATGGCCGAGGGCCATTATTTCAGCCACCAGGAAAAAGACGGCAGCGAACCGGCCGACCGCGCCACCCGCGCCGGCTACACCTGGCGCACGGTGGGCGAGAATATCGCGTCCGGCAACCGCACGCCGCAGGAAGCGGTGGCGGCCTGGCTCGACAGTCCAGGGCACTGCGCCAACATCATGAACCCGGGTTTCACCGAGATGGGGGCGGCGTATGCGATCAATCCGGAGAACGAGAACCGCACACCCTACTGGACCCAGGTGTTCGCGCGGCCGCGCTGAGCCAGCTTGCATTCGATGCGCTTGAAAAGCCGCATCGATTCCGGCTATCGTCGTCATCGAAAATATTAAATAGCGCGCTATTTAATTGTGCGCTATAGTTCTACCCATGGAAGCGCCACATCGTTGGCACCCCCACTAGAATCACGACACAATTCTTTACACCATTGAAAGGGTAACGCCATGACCACCAAGCTCGACAAAGTTCTGTACACCGCCAAAGCCCACACCACCGGCGGCCGCGAAGGCCGTGCGACCACCGACGACGGTCTGCTGGACGTGTCCCTGCAGCCGCCGAAGGAAATGGGCGGCAAGGGTGGCGCGACCAACCCGGAACAGCTGTTCGCAGCCGGCTACTCGGCCTGCTTCATCGGCGCCCTGAAGTTCGTGGCCGGCCAGAAGAAAATCGCGGTGCCGGCCGATACCGCCGTCGACGCCAGCGTTGAAATCGGCCCGATCCCCAACGGCTTCGGCCTGGCCGTGGAACTGGCCGTGAGCCTGCCGGGCATGGACCGCGCCGCTGCGCAGGAACTGGTCGAAGCCGCCCATGTCGTCTGCCCGTACTCGAACGCGACCCGCGGCAACATCGACGTGACCCTGACCGTCGTATAAGTTGTACGGTCACCCCGCAACGTGCGGGGTGCGGAGAGATCCCTTCTCCACATATACACATATGAAAAAGGCGCCATCCCTGCCGGGGACGGCGCCTTTTTTCTTGTCGGTGGCCTGTCTATTTCCTTGGCATGCGCGCGACCACGCGCGCACCTGCCCTCAGGCGGCCTCGGCAAACGGTACCCGTTCCACCGCGCGCACCAGCGCCTCGAAGCATTCCGGGTCGAGCACGCTGCCGACGGTCTTGCGCATCATCTCGAGCGC